>JAEZZT010000081.1 GCA_023418435.1 Bacillota bacterium
CGATCAGCGCAATTCAAGCCGGTCGCATGGTCATTATCGTCGATGACGTAAAAAGAGAAAATGAAGGCGATTTGGTAGTTGCCGCGCAATATGCGACGACGGAAAATATCAATTTTATGTCGCTCCATGGGCGCGGAATCATTTGTACACCGATGCTCGCGGAAGATTTGGAACGACTGCAAATTCCACTGATGGTGGAGAAAAATACGGATCCGCATCATACCTCTTTTACAGTGTCCGTCGACCATATCAGCACGACGACGGGCGTATCGCCGGAGGAACGTGCCGCCACCATTCGCTTTTTGACGCAGGAAAATGCAGTGGCCCAGGATTTCCGGCGTCCGGGGCATGTATTCCCCCTGAAGTATCGGGACGGCGGTGTCCTGCAACGGGCCGGCCATACGGAAGCGTCGATTGATTTGTTGCGCATTGCCGGCCTGAAACCGGCCTCGGTTATCTGCGAGATTACCGCCGAGGACGGACGCATGCTACGCGGCGAGGCCTTGCAGGAATTTGCCCGGGAACATCAATTGCCGCTGGTGTCCGTTGCCGATATTATTGAATATCGCAAACTCTACGAGCCGTTGGTAACTTGTGTGGCGACTTCATACTTGCCGAGTGCCTATGGTAATTTCAAAATTTATGTATATGAAGATTCTCTGGACAATTTCAATCATCTGGCGATTGTCAAAGGAGATGTCGGCAATGCGGAAAATGTGCTGACAAGGATTCATTCCGAGAGCCTGCCCGGCGATATATTCGGATCCAAGCGCTGTGATTGCGGAGAACAATTGCATGCTGCCTTGGAAAGAATAGAAAAAGAAGGTCAGGGCGTCATTGTCTACATGCGCCAAGAAGGGCGGGGGATCGGCCTGGTGAACAAAATTCGTGCCTATGCACTCCAAGAACAGGGGTTGGATACGGTCGAGGCGAATGAAGCACTGGGTTTTGATGCCGATTTACGGGAATATTCACTCAGCGCCAAAATCTTGGAAGATTTGCAGGTCAAAAGTATTCGCTTGATGACCAATAATCCTACCAAGTTGGCAGGTTTAGAAAAATACGGCGTAAAAATCAGCAATCGGGAAGTGATTGCCATCGAACCGAACGAATGCAATGAAGGATACTTGCATACCAAAGCGGTCAAGATGGGACATCAATACAATTGAGGTGAGAAGATGAAAGTATTGGAAGGCAATTTAAATGGCAAGGGACTGAAGTTCGGTATCGTGGTTGGGAGATTCAATCATTTTATCTCCGAACGCTTGCTCGAAGGTGCGATGGATGCATTGTGTCGCCACGAGGTCGCGGAAGAGGATGTAGTGGTTGCTTATTGCCCCGGAGCATTTGAGATTCCGCTATTGGCGCAACGTTTGAGTCGCCGGGAGGATCTGGATGCCGTCATCTGTTTGGGAGCCATCATTCGCGGCGGTACATCTCATTATGACTTGGTTTGCCATGAGGCAGCCAAAGGAATTGCCAATGTATCGTTGGCGGAGAATAAACCGATTATTTTCGGTGTCATCACCACCGATACCATCGAACAAGCCATCGAACGGGCCGGCACCAAGAGCGGCAATAAAGGTTTCGATGCGGCCATGGCAGCCTTGGAAATGTGCAATCTCCTGAGGAAGATCGATCATGTGGAGTGACAGTATCCAACATTATATTTCCGACTTGGGACTCAAGATGTCCATTGCGTATACCACGCATACCGTCGCCGAGGCCAGAGCAGTCCATGATTTGGCACCGGTTGCGACAGCCGCATTGGGACGCGCCTTGACAGGCGCATTGTTATTGGCCGGAGATTTTAAAAATCAAGAAGGTGTCAGCCTGAAAATAGAGGGTGACGGGCCTTTGGGCACCGTCTACGCAGATGCCTACCAAGGCACGAAAGTTCGTGGCTATGTAGAGCATCCACAAGTCGATGTACCGGCCAAGTATGCCGGCAAAATGGATGTGGGCAGAGCCGTGGGGCAGGGGATGTTGTATGTGACGCGATATTCTTTGTTGCGACAACACTATCAGAGCGCCATTCAACTGGTATCCGGTGAAATTGCCGAGGATTTGGCGTATTATCTCACCGCTTCCGAACAGATTCCCTCCGCCGTAAGTCTCGGTGTACTCGTCAATCGAAATGTGGAAATTGAGGCGGCCGGCGGCGTGCTGATTCAAGCCCTGCCGGATGTGGAGCAGGAGGCCTTGCAGCAAGTGGAGAGCAATTTGCAAAAATTGGGCACGATGACGACAGCCATGAAACAATACACTCCGACCGAAATCACGCAAATATTGAGCGAAGGATTGGATTTTCGTCTGTTGCAGGAAAGGCCGGTAGAATGGGAATGCACCTGTTCTCGAGAGGCATTTGCCGAGGCGCTGAGAAAATTGACACCTCAGGCCAAAGAAGAATTGCTTGCCGATCCGGAGATCGAAATGGTTTGTCATTACTGTAATCAACATTACAAAATCAGCCAACAAGAATTGCAGGAGATTTTGAAGGAGGGATAAGATGAACCGCTTAGCTATTATCGGTGGCACCGGGGTATATACACCCGACATGTTGTCCGACGTCCGTGAATTGCAAGTTTCCACCCCTTACGGAAATATGAACTGTATGTTGGGAACGCATGGTGCAAAAGAAGTTATATTTATGACGCGACATGGCAATGATCATTCGATTCCGCCGCATCGCATCAATTA
Source organism: Bacillota bacterium (assembly GCA_023418435.1). GTDB lineage: Bacteria > Bacillota > Negativicutes > Veillonellales > Negativicoccaceae > JAEZZT01. The sequence goes on from JAEZZT010000081.1 coordinate 2,701, forward strand.
TCGCGCCAATATTTACGGCTTGAAAAAACTGGGTGTCAAAGCCATTGTGGCAACTACGGCAGTGGGATCACTCAATCCGGATATGAAACCCGGTGAAATGGTTCTTTGCAATCAATTTTTGGACTTTACTAAATCCCGTGCTCATACCTTTTATGACGGTGCGCCGTTACCGGTGGCCCATGTCGATATGACGGATCCGTATTGTCCGGTATTGCGCTCACTGATTCAAAGCGAAGCACAAAAATTGGGTTTGAAAATGCATCCGCAGGGGACCTATGTTTGTACGGAAGGACCTCGCTTCGAATCGGCGGCAGAAATTCGTATGTTTGCCCAACTGGGAGCCGATGTGGTCGGTATGACCAATGTTCCGGAGTGTCCCTTGGCCCGCGAAGCGGAGATTGCCTATGCTACGATTTCCATGGTCACCAATTTCGGAGCCGGAATTTCTCCGACGATCTTGACACATCAGGAAGTCTTGGATGCTATGCAAAACAATAAAGACAATTTCCGTCGCTTGGTGGAAGCGATTATCGAGTCGTTTGATCCGGAGATGGACAGCCCGGCCTTGCATGCCATGTCGGAATATGGAGGTTTTCAAGTTGAAGCCGAAACCGATTGAGTGGCAGGGGGAGACGCTGATTCTCCTGGACCAACGTGCGCTACCTCTGCGTGAAGAATATTTACATTGTCGGCATAGTCGGGAAGTGCGGGAAGCGATTTCCGTGCTGGCCGTGCGGGGAGCACCGGCAATCGGCGTGGCCGCCGCCTACGGAATGGTTCTCTTGTTTGATGAACTCAGCGGCAAAAGTCCCGTTGCGCATGCCGAGTATGCACAAGCGGCGGAATATCTCGTCGCAGCCAGACCGACCGCCGTCAATTTACAATGGGCAGTTGCCAAGATGTTGGATGTATATCGTGACTTGCCTCATCGAGACGTTGCGGAAGATCGAAACCTCTTGGTTCGGGCAGCCCAAGGTATTGAAAGGGATGACCAAAATCTCAACGAGAGAATCGGTACCTACGGGGCTTCTTTGTTTGACACGCCGCAACGAGTGTTGACTCATTGCAATGCCGGCGCTTTGGCGACGGCGGGCATCGGCACTGCCCTCGGCGTAGTCCGTAAAATGCAAGAAGCCGGTCATCTCGCGCATGTCTATATGGATGAAACGAGACCTCTGTTGCAAGGTTCGCGTCTGACTGCCTATGAAATGTGCCGCGAAGGCATTCCCTGTACGCTGATTTGTGATAATATGGCAGCCACCGTCATGGCCCAACAACGTGTGGATGTGGTCATCGTCGGGGCCGATCGCATTGCCTTGAATGGTGACACCGCCAATAAAATCGGCACGTATGGCTTGGCAATTTTGGCCAAATATCATCAGATTCCCTTTTATATTGCCGCGCCTTCGACTACCTTCGACTTTACCCTTCAGCAAGGCAGTGATATTATAATAGAAGAAAGAGCTCCGGAAGAAGTGCGTCAGATCGGAACGCAAGCAATTGCCCCTCCGGATGTGGCAGTATACAATCCCGCTTTTGATGTAACGCCCGGAGAACTAGTTACCGGTATTATTACCGAAGAGGGAGTACTATATCCTCCTTTTTATGACAATATCCTGGAATTCAAGAAGAAGGTGAACTCATGAACTCGATCATTCGGGACATCGATCTAGCTGATGAAGGTCTACAAAAAATAAAATGGGCCGAAAGTTTTATGCCCGTACTCAAGGCCATCAAAAAAGACTTGATTCGCAAGCAGGCATTTGCCGGCAAGACGATCGTCATGTCCATTCATTTGGAGGCCAAGACGGCTTATTTGGCGACCACCTTGCACGAGGCAGGCGCTCATGTCGTGATCACGGGAAGCAATCCGCTTTCCACGCAGGATGCGATCGCAGCCGCTTTGGTAAAAACCGGCATTACGGTGTATGCGACTCATGCCTGCACGGATGAAGAATATCAAATGTACCTACATAAGGCCTTGGATCATCAACCGCATTTGATTTTGGATGACGGCGGTGATTTGACGGAATTGCTTTTGCACAGCCGTCAGGATGCTGCTGTGAACTTATTGGGCGGTTCGGAGGAAACCACCACCGGCGTCAATCGGTTGCGCATCTGGGAAAAAGCGGGCGAATTGGATTTCCCGATGATTGCGGTCAATGACTCCATGTGCAAGTATTTATTCGACAATCGATACGGTACCGGCCAATCCGCATGGGACGGTATCATTCGTACCACCAATCTGACGGTCAACGGCAAAAATGTCGTGGTCGCCGGCTACGGTTGGTGCGGCAAAGGCGTAGCTATGCGCGCCAAGGGATTGGGAGCCCATGTCTATGTGACGGAGATCGATCCCATCAAAGCCATCGAAGCGGTATTTGACGGTTTTGATGTCGTGACGATGGAAGAAGCGGCTCCTGTCGGCGATATTTTCATCACGGTGACCGGTTGCAAGGATGTCATTACGCAAGATCATTTTGCCAAAATGAAAGATGGAGCGATTCTTTGTAATGCCGGACATTTTGATGTGGAAGTCAATACTCGCCATTTATACGAAAATGCCATTTCCTGGTCGGAAGTACGCAAGAATATCAAGGGCTTTGAAATGACCGATGGACGTCATCTCTATTTATTGGCGGATGGGCGCTTGGTCAATTTGGCAGCCGCCGACGGACATCCGGTAGAAATTATGGACTTGTCCTTTGCCTTGCAAGTCTTGGCTTTGGATTATATCCGCGAAAATGCGGATTTGTTGGAAAACCGAGTCTATCTCTTACCGCCCAAAGTCGATCAGGAAGTGGCACGCATTAAACTGGCCGCGATGGGATGCTCCATCGACACTTTGACTTCCGAGCAATATGCTTATTTGTACCAACGAGGAGATAAAAACCAATGAGATACCATATTCGCAATGTTGATGTACTCACGCCACGGGGAGTGGAAGAGGGGAGCGGTATCCTCATTGATGGCCGACGGATTGCAGCGGTCGGTCCGGATCTGTCTCCGGATAATGCTTTGGAAATCGACGGCAAGGGCATGTTGGCCATGCCCGGCTTGGTGAATACTCATACCCATGTGGCGATGACCTTATTCCGCAGTTATGCCGATGACGTTGCCTTGATGGATTGGCTGCAAAACCATATTTGGCCGGCAGAAGAAAAGCTAGATGCCGAAATGGTTTATTGGGGATCGCAATTGGCATTTGCGGAAATGATTCGCGGTGGTACCACTGCTTTTTGTGATATGTACATGTTTGCCGATGCCATCGCCCGAGCAGCTATTGATGTCGGTATGCGCGGCAATATTGCACGCGGTATTGCCGGAGTGGCACCCAATGGCGAAAGTGCCTTGGCCGAGAATGTGGAGCTGTTTCATCAATGGCATCAAGAGGGGAATGGTCTGCTCCGCATTATGTTGGGACCGCATGCTCCCTATACTTGTCCGCCGGCATTCTTGGAAAAAGTCGTCGATGTCGCTGCCAAGGAAAATATGGAAATTCATATTCACCTTTCCGAAACCAAGGGAGAGGTAGACACTTGCCGCGAAAAACATGGCCTGAGTCCGATTGCCCTTATGGAAAAATTGGGCGTTTTCGATCATCCCACATTGGCAGCACATTGTGTTCATGTCGATAAGGACGATATTGCTAT
>JAEZZT010000089.1 GCA_023418435.1 Bacillota bacterium
CGGTCTGGCCGGATATCCTACATAAGTTCCCGGTTCCGTGATATTGCCGATCACACCGGTTTTTCCTCCGCAGGTCACATGATCCGCGATAGTGACGTGGCCGGTCACGCCGGTCTGTCCCGCCAACACGCAATGATTGCCGATCTTCGTCGAGCCGGCAATACCGACTTGAGAAATGATAAAGCAATCTTCGCCGATTTGCACATTATGCCCCAAATGCACCAAATTATCCAGCTTGGTGCCTCGTCCGATCGATGTTTCCCCGAAAGTGGCATTGTCAATCGTACAGCAGGCCCCTATCTCGACATCGTCTCCGATCACGACACGGCCGATTTGCGGCAGGCGAGTATGCTTGCCGTCTTCCGTCGCGAAACCGAAACCTTCACCGCCGATGACAGCATTGCCGCGAATAATGACCCGATCGCCCAATTGCGTCCTGGCATGCAGGATCACCCCCGCATGAATCTCACAAGCACTGCCGATCCGGCAATCCGCCTCGATCACGACACGGGGATGAACGACCGTCTTCGGCCCCACTTCCGCCCGCGGTCCGATGACGACATAGGCTCCTACGGAGGCGGACGCATCCACCCGAGCCGTCGGATCCACGATCGCCGTCGGATGTATTCCCTCCGGATAAACCGGCGGTGGAGAGAATACATGGATCAGCTTGGCAAAAGCCAATTTCGGATTTTCTACCACGAGAATGTTCTTGCCGCAAGTATCCTCCGGCTCGCTTTCCATCAACACGAGTCCGGCCTGTACTTGCGGTAAAAACTGAGCATACTCCGCCAAGAGAAACGCCGCCTCCTGCGGTCCCGCCGTTTCAACTCCCGCAACTCCTGCGATCTCGTGATGTTCATCCCCCAGCAATCGCCCACCCAAATAGTTTGCCAATTCTGCCAGTGTTTTTTTCATCATTTCTTCGCTTCCGTTTTCGTCTCGGTTTTAGCTGCCGGCTTCGTGCCGCTTTGCGCTTTCATCTTGGCAATCAATTCATCCGTAATGTCTACGCCATTGGCATGCACGGCCTGCTGATGCATGATGATGCCCAGTTTTTTCTCTTTGGCAATCAAGGCTGCCTGACTTTGTACCAATGCTTCAAACTGTTGCTTTTTGCTCATTTGGAAAATTTGCAGTTCATGCTTTGCCGCCTCTTCCTTCGCTTTGAATTCCGCTTCCGGCAAAGTCGCCTGAGCTTGTTGCAAACGGGCTACAATTTCCTGCTGTTTCGCATTGATTTCCTGTGTAATTTGTTGCGCTTGGCCGCTTTCGCGTGCCACTTTTTCAAAATCGACGGTGCCTACTTTTTCACTCTGACCGCAGCCGGCAACCAATAATGCCATTGCCGAGGTCAGAATCAAGAGTCCCTGTCGTATACTTCGTTTCACTTACCAGTCCCTCCTCCAATATGCGTCAACCGAGCCAATATATCCGTTGTCACATCCGTCGCTTTGATATTGGTTCTATAGCGGGAAAATATCATTTCCAAATGCTTATCACTTGCGACTTGTGCTGCTTCCTGACGAATATCTTCGGTCATTTTATTTTCCAAGTCTTTGAGTTCCTTTTGTTTAGCGGTCAATTTTTCCTGCCACTGTCGATTCCAGTCGTCTCCGCCTTCCGGCTGAATCCGCAATGCGGCTTCATGCGCCAGATGCGCTTGTGCATCTGCCCGTTTTTGCGACAGTTCTTTGACCACCGCATCCGCATAGGCTTGCAAGTCTTTTTCCGCCTGCTCACGCAATGCTTGCAATTCGGCCTGTGCCGACGGTGACAAGGTCGCCCCCGTCGCCAACGAGCCATCCCGTTGCGCCAGCAATTCCGCCAACCGCTTTTCCATCTGTTCGCGTTCATCCTGTCGCAATTGCAACGCTCTCAATTTCAATTGCAAGTTAACGATTTCCAAGTCAATGCCTTGCCGCAATTCGTCCGGAGTTTGTTTCTCCGCCGCCGCCAATTCTCGATATTTTTCCTGGAGCTTCTGATTCCATTCATCTTCTCGCAATTTCATCTTGGCACGATATTCCGTATTGAGTCCCTTTTCGATTTCGCCGGACGCCAATGCCGTTTGCAATTGCTTTTGTGCCTGGGCCGAGCGCGCAATCAATTGTTGACGCTCCGCCGCATATTGGGCTTGCAAATTGCGATACTCCTGCTCCAAACGGAAATAATCACTGAATGCCGGATGGGCATGCATGAGTTGTTCCATATCCGCTACGCCATATTGCGGACCTGTAGTTGTCGACTCCGTGCGGCCACAACCGCTCGGACCGCAGCCGGCAATGAGTCCGCACAGACATACCGCCAACAAAAGGGAGGTTATCTGTCGGTGTAATCTCATATCCGACCTCGTTATTTTTTCTCTTCAGCCGGTTTTGCTGCCGGTTTGGCGTCTTTACTGCCGGCCTTGGCTTCTTTTGCCAACGCATTGGTCAATGCCGTTTGTACTTCACCGGTAATATTTACGCCGCCATAGAGCACAACGGCCTTGTCCACTACCAAGGAAAGACCTTTTTTGTCCGCTACTTCTTTTACGGCTGCATCGATTTTACCTTGAATGTCCTTTTGGATTTCTGCATGTTTGGCATTGAACTTTTCTTGCATTTCACTGAAGTATTGTTGTTTTTCCGCTTCCGACATATTGGCGGATTTCGCATCGAATTCTTTTTGCAATTCGGTAGCTGCCGCACTCATTCTTTGTTGATATTCCATGCCGAGAGCCGAGTTCTGTTGTACCATATTCGCTTGATCCACGACACCGATCGACGAGGTGGGAGCTGCTTTCGCTACATTACCGGCACCCATCAATGCATAGGCACCTACCCCCAAAACAAATACTGCCGCCACGATAAACGAAGTCCATTTTACATTGTGTTTGTTGCGCAAAGCTCGCATCATTTTACATCCGCTCCTTTTACTTTTACATATATCCGATGATTCTGAACCAAGAATCATCATTATCAATTACATATTCCAGACCGAGAAAATCTCGTCTGCGATAGCCGATGGCCCATTCATTGCGTTTGGCCGTCCAATTCCGTTCTCCTCGCACATACCAGCGCGGTCCGATGTCACGGTGAAAACCGAGGAAATGATCCCGCTCGCCGAGTTCGTACCGATAGTACAATGCAGTATGCGGACTGAACGCATGCCACCAGCCGAGATACACATCCCACGACACTTCATTCGGGAAGAAATCCGTTTGGGCAAATACATCATCATGCGGCGTGATCTTACGTCCCAATTCCGCATGCAACGAGGTGGCATTCTTGGCACGTCCCATGTCTACATTGACATGCCCTTCGATTCGCCATACGTCCGTCGACGCTTGCAACTCCAAATTCATTTGCGTGCCGGTTTGGAGATCACCGGCCAAATCAATGCGGTATTGACGTACAAATTCATCTTGTCGGGCTTTTGCCAACAAATCCGCCAAGACTTCCGCACGATGCCGTTCGACAAATGCCACCGGCAAGCCGACATAGTCCTCGAGACTTTTCTCGACACGTCCGGTCACTCCCTGCAAAAACAAGCGCGGAATGGCACTTTTGCGAAAAGTTATTTCTGCACTGCGGACGACTTCTCCCTGCGGTAATAGATAGAGTTTGACTTGAGTTTTTTTGTCCGCCACGATCTCCGTTCGAATCGTAAATTCGGGAAGTTGTTTCTGCAGTCTTTCCTGCAATAGAGTGCCGGATAC
>JAEZZT010000115.1 GCA_023418435.1 Bacillota bacterium
GCGCTATCGTTTGCGTATTCCGACCCGGGGCGAGGGACGTTATCGTTTGTATTTCAATCCCCGCGGTGGCGGTTATGCGGGCGATGCGGCGGTGTATCATCATGGTGTGCGGGAATTGGTCGCCCTCTGCAAACCGAAAGGTGAGCCGGCGTTGGGAACGGGTACTTTGCAGGATACCGTACATGTGGGGACGTATAGCGCGGGAATGGATTTGGAAATTGAGTGGATCCCCGCAGGCGCTTCGTATTTACCGGTCAAATGGTGGTTAGTGCCGGAGCATTTGGCTGCCGAAAATGAGAAAAAAGATCTTTCCGAGGATTGACTTTTACTGCCGGGAAATTTAAAATAGATATAATGAATAGGGGAAACCCGACATCTTTTAAGTTAGTCCCGTGAGGCTAGCAAAGATGGAAGTGAGTGCTTTTGACTTGCAGCCTCTTTGTCCTTATGGGCAAAGGGGCTTTTTGTATGTGGAGGGCGATTATGGAAAACTGGCAGGGACGTTCGTTGACGGAGTTGAACTTGCTGCACGCCGAAGAGTTGATGACGATTTTGGAACATGCGGCAAAAATGAAAAAAATTATCCTCAATGGGTACAAGAAAACGGATTTATTGCGAGGAAAGTCGATTGTCAATTTGTTTGCGGAGGCTTCCACCCGGACGCGCAGCTCGTTTGAATTGGCAGGAAAATACTTGGGAGCGGATGTCATTAATTTGACAAAATCCGGTTCCTCGATGACCAAGGGTGAAAGTTTGCGTGATACATTGCTGACGGTGGCTGCGATGGGGACGGATGCCATCGTGATGCGCCACGAAGTATCCGGTGCGGCTATTTATGCGGACTCGTTGCGCCATCGGCATCCCGGTTTCCCGGTGATCATCAATGCAGGAGACGGTCAACACTCACATCCTACGCAAGGGCTATTGGATGCATTTACGGTTTGGGAACGCAAGGGTGATCTCAAAGATTTGGTGTATGTCATCGTCGGGGATGTACGGCATTCTCGGGTAGCGCGCAGTGATTTGCAAGCGTTCCTGAAATTGGGAGCCAAGGTCCGGATGGTAGGACCGCGCACCTTGGTGCCGCGAGAGTTTGCCGAATTGGGAGCGGAACTCTATACCGAGCCGAGAGAAGCGTTGCGCGGAGCAGATGTGGTGCAAATCTTGCGCATTCAACATGAAAGGGCCGCGGGCGGCTTTATTCCCGACAATCGAGAATATGCACGCAGTTTCGGAATCTCGTCGAGTTTGTTGGAAGTGGCGCAGGACGATGTCATGGTGATGCATCCGGGGCCGATTAATCGAGGTGTCGAAATCAGCCATGAGTTGGCGTATGATGAACATTCGTTTTTACAGGAACAAGTGCGCAATGGGGTAGCCGTGCGCATGGCCGTATTGAATTTGTTGCTGAATGGAGGGAACGGCATTGAAACACTTGCTTAAGAATGGTCTGATCGTCAATCCCGGACTCGGTGAGTCAAAAGTAGGAGATGTGTTGTGGGAGCAAGATCGACTCGTTGCGGTGGGCGGTACGATAGAAGTGACGGATGACATGGAAGTCATCGATGCCACGGGCTTGTATATTCTGCCGGGGTTGATGGACATGCATGTGCATTTGCGTGAGCCGGGACAGGAAGCGAAAGAAGATATTGCAACGGGTACCAAAGCGGCCGCCGCCGGCGGAATTACCCGAGTGGCCACGATGGCAAATACGACGCCGGTGATCGACTCCCTGGTGGTATTCAATGGCGTCAAAGAGAGAGTTCGCCAAGAGGCACGTGTCAAAGTAGAGATTATCGGTGCCGTATCCAAGGGATTGGAAGGAAAACAGTTGTCCGATATGGGGGATTTGGCGGAGGCCGGAGTCATCGCCTTTTCGGATGACGGACATTATATTGAAAGTGCGGAGTTCATGCGCAGAGCCATGGAATATGCCGATACGTTTCAGCGTATGATTATCGATCACGCCGAAGACATGAGCATGGCGGGGCATGGTGTGATGCATGAAGGTCTGACTTCGGTCGCATTGGGATTGACGGGACGCCCTCGCGTAGCGGAAGATATTGCAGTCGCCCGAGATATTCTCTTGGCGGAGATGACGGGAGCGCATATCCATATCGCTCACGTGAGCTCGGCAAATGCAGTGGAAATGATTCGGCAAGCGAAACAACGCAAGGTGCGTGTCACCGCCGAAGTGACGGCGCATCACTTGGCCCTGACGGATGAAGAAATTCATCATTATGACACGGCTTTTAAAGTGGCACCGCCGCTGCGTGAAGCGGAAGACCGAGATGCCTTGTGGCAGGGCTTGGCCGATGGCACGATTGATTGCATCGTGACCGATCATTCGCCGCATGCCGACGAGGAAAAAGATGTGCCGTTCTGCTGTGCGCCGAACGGTATGAGCGGTTTGGAAACTTCGTTGGCGGCCGTGATTACTTACGGCATACTGCCCGGTCATATTACTTGGGAACGCTTGGTCGAGGCCATGGCGTTACGTCCGGCAGAATTGATGAAGGTAGAAGGCGGCATCTTGCAGGAGGGTGCGCCTGCAGATATTACGGTAGTAGCACCGGAATGGGAATGGAAAGTGGAGCCGGAGAAATTGTATACGCGTTCTCTGTACAGTCCTTTTGCCGGTGAGACTTTGCAAGGCAAGGCAGTGATGACGGTAGTCGATGGCAAAATCGTGATGCGCGACGGGGTGGTAGAGTGATGAAAGGGGCTTTGTTTTTAGCGGACGGCAAGACTTTTCAAGGTGAATTGTTGGGTGCCGGCAGTGAGGTTGCGGAAGTCGTATTCAATACGGGTATGACGGGATACGAGGAATCTTTTACGGATCCGTCTTATACGGATCAAATTCTGACCTTGACCTATCCGTTGGTCGGAAACTACGGGACATCGTTTGCGATCCGGCAAGGAGAACGACCGTCCGTCAGCGGCGTCATCTTGTCGGAATTGATCGAAGACAGCAGCAATTGGCGTTCGGAGGGCAATCTCGCCCGCTTCTTTACGGAATGGAATATACCGGTACTGCATGGCGCCGACACACGGGCGTTGACCCGTGCCATTCGGGAGTTGGGAACTCCCTTGGGGATATTGGCACCTTTGGAAAAAGAAGTTGAAGCTCGGGAGAGATTGCAACAATACACACCGCGTCACGACCAAATTCGTCGAGTGACCACTCCGGTGGCTTATAAATTGGGTGAAGGACGGACAAGAATCACGGTCATTGATTGCGGCATCAAAAAAGCCATGTTGGAAGGATTGGCGGAGCAGGGCTGCACGTTGACGGTGGTACCGGCGATGACGGGAGCGGCCGAAATTTTGGCCACACGCCCGGATGGCGTGTTTGTCAGCAACGGCCCCGGCGACCCGGCCGATGTGCCGGAAATAGCGGCACATCTCCGCGAACTCCTGGGCAAGGTTCCTCTGTTCGGAATTTGCATGGGACATCAATTGTTGGCAACCGCATTGGGAGCGAAGACATTCAAGTTGAAGTTCGGACATCGCGGTGCCAATCATCCGGTGCTGCATGTCGCCAGCAGCAAGGTGACCATGAGTGCCCAAAATCATGGCTATGCCGTCGAGGAATCCACTTTGCCGGCAGGAGTAGAAATTACGGAAAGATCTTTACATGACGGTACGGTAGAAGGATTCCGCCAGCGGGATTTGCGAGTGCGCGGCATCCAATATCATCCGGAAGCAGCCCCCGGGCCTTCCGATAATGTATATTTATTTGCAGAATGGCTGGAAGAAGTACGAGGAGGACAGGCATGAGAGATACAATTCGCAAGGTCTTGGTCATCGGCTCCGGCCCGATTGTGATCGGGCAAGCGGCGGAGTTCGATTACGCGGGTACGCAGGCATGCTTGGCACTTAAGGAAGAAGGCTGCGAAGTCGTCCTGATCAACAGCAATCCGGCGACGATCATGACGGATACACATATTGCGGATCGCGTCTATATCGAGCCGCTCACGGTGGATTTCGTTACTTCCGTCATTGCCGAGGAACGACCGGACGGACTTTTGGCGACATTGGGCGGTCAAACCGGTTTGAACCTGGCCATGGAATTGGCGGAGGCCGGCGTGTTGGAAAAGTACGGCGTGCAATTGTTGGGCACTCGCTTGGAGGCGATTCGTCAGGCGGAAGATCGTGAATTGTTCAAAGATGCGATGAAACGCATCGGTCAACCGGTACCCGAAAGCCAAATTTGCAATACATTGGAAGAAGCCTTGGCATTTGCGGGCCAGGCCGGCTATCCGTTGATCATTCGCCCGGCTTTTACCTTGGGCGGTACCGGTGGCGGTGTGGTACACAATGAAGCGGAAATGCAGGAAATCGGCAAGATAGGTTTGGTGCTTTCGCCGATTCATCAGATCTTGGTAGAGCGCTCCGTGGCCGGTTGGAAAGAGATCGAATACGAAGTAGTACGAGATTCGCAGGATAACTGCATTGTCGTCTGCAATATGGAAAATATCGACCCGGTAGGGGTGCATACCGGTGACAGTATCGTCGTGGCACCGAGCCAGACATTGACGGATGGCCAGTACCATCTGTTGCGCACGGCCTCGATCGACATTATTCGCTACTTGGAGATTGAAGGCGGCTGCAATGTCCAATATGCCCTGGACCCCAAGAGCGATCGCTACTATGTCATTGAAGTCAATCCGCGCATGAGCCGTTCTTCGGCCTTGGCCTCCAAAGCGACCGGCTATCCGATCGCCAAAGTGGCCGCCAAGATATCCCTGGGATTGTCATTGGCGGAAATCGACAACGCCGTGACCGGCAAAACCAAGGCGGCCTTCGAACCGGCGTTGGACTATATCGTGGTCAAGATACCGCGTTGGCCTTTTGAAAAATTCAATTTGGCAGATCGTGAATTGGGCACCCAGATGAAAGCCACGGGTGAAGTAATGGCGCTAGCCACCAATCTACCGGCCGGCATTCAAAAAGCGGTGCGTTCGCTGGAAATGGGCGCCGATTCGCTATACTTGCCGAAACTCAGTCTATTGTCGCATTATGATATCAAATGTCTTCTGCGCCGTGTCGATGATGAGCGTTTGTTCGTCATTGCCGAAGCCTTGCGGAGAGGATTTGAAGTGGAGGAAATCCATTCCATCACGAAAATCGATCCTTTCTTTATTCACCAAGTACGCCGTCTCATCGATTGCGAACGCTTGCTGACCAATGACGGGGCGCAAGAGGAGACTCTGCGTTTGGCAAAATACTTGGGATTTCCGGACCGTCGCATTGCCGAGTTGACTCGCTGCGATGAGGCGGAAATAGCCGCGTTGCGGGAGAAGTATCAATTGCAGCCTTCGTATCGCATGGTGGATACCTGTGCTGCCGAATTTGCAGCGGATTCGCCGTACTATTACTCGGCCTACGGAGTGGCCGACGAGGTGGCGGAAGGCGAAAAAAGTGTCGTGGTCTTGGGTTCCGGACCGATCCGCATCGGGCAAGGGGTAGAATTTGATTATTGCTCGGTGCAGGCGATTCAGGCCTTGAAAAAATACGGCTATCGCGCCGTCATGATCAACAACAATCCGGAAACGGTATCCACCGATTTCGATATCTCGGATGCATTGTATTTTGAACCGCTGCGACCGGAAGATGTCCAAGCGGTATTGGATAAAGAAAAAGCCATCGGTGTCATGGCTCAGTTCGGCGGCCAGACGGCAATCAATCTCGCCACCACCTTGGCGGAGGAGACTCCCATTTGGGGAACGAATTCGGAGAGTGTGGATATGGCGGAAGACCGGAAACGTTTCGATGCCCTCTTGGGAGAGCTCGGCATTGCACGCCCAAAAGGATGCATGGTCACGAGTCTGGCAGAAGCACAACGTGAAAGTGCCAAGTTACGGTATCCGCTGATTGTTCGTCCCAGCTATGTCCTGGGCGGACGTGCCATGCAAATTATTTATCAACCGGAGGAGTTGGAGTATTATTTCCGTGAAGCAGTGATAGCTTCGCCGGATCATCCGGTACTGATTGATGAATATGTCATCGGCAGAGAATTGGAAGTCGATGCCCTTTGCGATGGTGAGGATATCTTCCTGCCCGGGATTATGGAGCAGATTGAACGCACGGGCGTGCATTCCGGAGACAGTTTTGCCGTATTTCCGCCGCAGCATTTGACGGAGAAACTGGCGGCGACCATTACCGAATACACGAGAAAGATTGCTTTGGCACTGGATATTCGCGGCATCGTCAATATTCAGTACATTGAAGCTGACGGGGAGATTTTCGTCATTGAGGTCAATCCCCGCTCCAGTCGGACGGTACCTTTTATGAGCAAGGTCACCGGCCATAATTTGGTGGAGTTGGCGACCGGTATTGCCGTCGGCAAGACGTTGCCGGAAATGGGTGTGGACTATGGTTTGGCACCTGCACCGGCCTATGTCGCGGTGAAAGCACCGGTATTCTCGTTTGCCAAATTGGGCTTGGTGGAAATTGCTTTGGGACCGGAAATGAAATCGACCGGTGAAGTTATGGGGATCGGCGATAATTATTCGGAAGCCTTGTACCGCGCCGTAATCGGTGCGCATATGCGCATTCCGGACGGAGGATCGGTATTGATTACGGTCAGCGATCGTGATAAAAAAGAAGTAGCGGAATTGGCCAAAGAATTTGTGGCGCACGGATATCGCATCATGGCCACGGCGGGAACCGGCAGCTACTTGGCCGCCGAAGGGATTCCCGTGCATGTGCTGAACAAGATGCATGAAGGCGGTTTGGAGAATTGTGCGACCGTATTGCGTGACGGCAGTGTCGATATGGTGATCAATACGATTACTTACGGCAAACGCCCCGAACGTGAAGGTTTCCGCCTGCGTCGTTTGGCGGTCGAGTTGGGGATTCCCTGCTTGACATCGTTGGATACGACTCGCGAAGTAGTACGAGCATTGCGAAATCGTGCCCAAGGAGAGCTTCCGCAAGTGAGAGCTTTGCAAGACTATCAAAAGGAGATGCTATGAAACAAGCGGAAATTGGGCGCGTATTGCTCAATGAAAAAGTAGGCCCGGACATGTGGCGCTTGGTGGCGGAGTTGCCGGAGACGGTAGCGATAGTGCGCCCGGGGCAATTTGTACATGTCCGTGTCGGCGGGATGTGGGATCCGTTTTTGCGGCGACCGTTCAGCCCGACGAGAGTATGGCGGGAGCGTGGCGAAATGGAATTGATTTATCGAGTGGTCGGTCGAGGTACGGCAGGGATGACGGAATTGCGGCAAGGCGACAAAATCGATTCATTGGGACCGCTCGGTTCCGTATTCACACCAACAGAGGATGTCGTGATGGTCGGCGGCGGTGTCGGTATCGCGCCGATGGTGTTTGCCGCCAATGAAATGAAGACACGCCGATGCCGAGTCGTCATCGGCGGTCGCAACAAAGACGAACTTTTTTGGCAGGATTTATTTCCGGCGACGGGAGTGGAGTTGCGGTTGTGCACGGATGACGGATCGGTGGGCCACCATGGGTTTGTCACGGACGTCTTGCCGGAATTGTTGGCAGTCGATCGTCCGGAACGGGTGTTCACCTGCGGACCGGAAATCATGATGATCAAGGTGGCGGAAATCGCCGAACGAGTCGGGGTTCCCTGTGAAGTCTCCTTGGAAAGACGGATGGGCTGCGGTACCGGGGGATGTCTGGCCTGCGTATGCGATGCCCGCGGGGGTGGGCATTACAAGGTGTGCCAGGACGGGCCGGTATTCGACAGCCGGGAGGTGCGCTTATGAAGGTCGGTATGAAAGTGGATTTTTGCGGAGTTCAGTTGCCCAATCCGATTATCGCTGCCTCCGGTACTTTCGGCTTCGGTGAAGAGTATGCCGAGTATGTGAACTTGAACGAGTTGGGAGGCGTGTCGGTCAAAGGACTGACTCGTGAGCCGCGTGCCGGTAATGCGGGCGTTCGTATCGCGGAAACGCCGGCGGGGATTTTAAACTGCATCGGTTTGGAAAATCCCGGAGTCGAATATTTTTGTGATGAAATATTACCGCGTTTGACCGCTTCTTACTCCGTACCGATTATTGCCAATATTTCTGGAAATACGATGGAAGATTACCAATACATGGCAGAGCGACTGAATGTAGAGGGAGTGGCTGCCTTGGAAGTCAATATTTCATGTCCGAATGTCAAAAACGGTTGCTTGGCATTCGGGGTGGATCCTTTGACGGCTGCCAAGGTGACGGAAATAGTCAAGCGTCACTCCGAGAAGCCGGTCATCGTCAAGTTGTCCCCCAATGTGACGGATGTGGTGACGATTGCCAAAGCGGTGGAAAATGCCGGTGCGGACGGACTATCCTTAATCAACACATTGTTGGGCATGGCCATTGATATTGAACGAAGACGGCCGTTGTTGGGAAATATGACGGGAGGGCTTTCCGGCCCATGTGTCAAGCCCGTTGCATTGCGGATGGTATATCAAGTCGCCCAAGCGGTTCGCATACCGATTTGCGGTATGGGAGGCATTATGACGGGAACGGACGCCATTGAATTCATGATGGCGGGAGCGACCTGTGTGTCCGTCGGTACGGCGACGATTTTGGATCCGAATGCCTGCGGGCGTATTGCGGATGAGATGCGCGCATGGTGTGTCGACCACCAAGTGGAAGACATTAACGATATACGAGGCGTTTTGCAAATATAAAACTCTCAGCCTAAGGCTGAGAGTTTTATCGTTCATGCTTGAAATATTCGTTCCGCTGCCGCTAAAAAGCTTCGGGCATTGGCGGTTAAATCCGGCCCCGGTCGGAAGAGGTCGCCGCCGACCAGGAGCATAATGTCGTCTCCATATAATCGGTGAAGATCGGCCAAGGCTTGACGATGTACGCCACCGCCGGCGCAGGGCAGTATGGGCGGTACATGCCAGGGACTCAAGCAACCCTGTTGCGCGGCCAGGCATTCCTCCGTGGGAAATGAGAAACGACCGCCGAAGCCGGTAAATATGACACCGTCCGCTCCGGCAAGGCGCGGGAGATACCCATTGTAGACGCGCTGATCCATGCCGATGCTATGACTGCGAATGAACGCTCCGCTATAGGACGGATGCAAAATAATGGGCAATTGAAACTGCGGATCGGCGGAGAGCTGGCGAAGCATACTCCAACCGGCCAGTGACGGAGAGAGCATGACACCGTCGGCGCCGGCCTCCTGAGCGAAAAAGGCTCTTTCGAGAAGTTCCGTCCCGTCCGCCATGACATTGGCTAAGTAGGCGGTCTTTTTGCCGGTTTTGTCGGCGGCTCTGCGGACGGCCTCTACGCAGGCCTTGACCCGCGCCCGGAAGGGCGACCAGCATTGATTATGCAGACTGTGGTCGTCTTTGACGGTGTGCACACCTGCCAGAGCGAAGCGGTAGACCATGTCGGCGAACTCCGCCGTAGTATGACCGATGGGTTTGATGACGGCCATCAGCAGGGGACCGCTCGGAGCATGCCAGCGCTTGCGCAAACCGGCGATACCGAACTTCGGACCGGGGTAGTCCGCCAATAAATCTTCATTTAAACTGAAGTCCAAGACACGGACGCCCGGTTGCAGAGAACTATTGCCATACAACATATTGAGCAATTGCACGAATTCTCCTTGCACGGCCTCGCTCGGATAGGAAATACGGGCGGTCCAAAAA
>JAEZZT010000138.1 GCA_023418435.1 Bacillota bacterium
CCCTATCCCCCTCGCCTCCTGCCCGCAACAAAAGAGGAGAGCCATTGCATCCATCAATGGCTCTCCTCTTTTCCATGCTCCCGCCTTTCCTTGTCCACCTACTCCGGCTCGGCCACCAGCCTGCGTCCGCCGCCGTGCCCGTGGCCCTCTCGGCACGCCCTTTACCACGTGCCTCGTTTGCGCCTTTTGAAGCGATGATTCTTCGCCTCATAGCGCAAACGTTTTTCGCGATTACGATCCTCCACATCACGATACCAATGCACCAAATCCAAATTCGCCTCATACACCTCCCGCGCTACCACATAGCGTTGACTCTCGCCGGCTCGGTATTGCGTCAACTTCCAACGCACCAAATACCGTTCGCCATCCGGCGTGATACCCAACGCAATGTACGCATTACGCCGTTGCTTGACCCGCTCCGTCAGCGCCAGTTCCCGGCCATCCGCCAACACCACTTTCTCCACTGCCGGATCGTCCCACAGTGCATCCTTGTTCGTATATTCGCCAAACACATGAAATTGTATCGTCTGTTGCAGATCCAACACGCCGGTCGTACCATAGCGGTCATAATTGCCGATCTCTTCTTGCAAAGGAAGCTTGCTGCATATCTCCGCCGTATAAATCGCATCATTGATGGCGCGATGGGCATCGTCCTTCATCTCGATCCCTAATAGCTCACACGCTCTCGCGACACCATACTGCTCATAATCCTCCAAACAAGTGCGCCCGAAAATAATCTGTGCATCGTACCAAGGCAACAACAAATGCTGCGGCAAATCATGCAAACGCAAATTATCCGCCAGGACTTGTCGATCGGACACCCCCCACGACAACAGCTTGGCATTCGGTCCGCACCATTGCAAGAACTCCAACAATACCTCCGGAAACGAAGGCGCCTTCGCCAACATCTCCGAGCGAATCCCTGTCAATCTGGACACTTGCGGATGCATTTTCTGCAAGAACGTCGGCCGTACCAAACGCTCGAACCGATCCAGCAACTCCCCATCCGCTCCCAAACGCACGGCACCGATTTCAATGATCTCTCCCAACAAGGGAAATCCCAATTTATTTTGGTCGCGCAAGCGATATGGCATGAGTTCGTTCCATTCCATATCAAAGACAATACAATTCACGTTGTCCCTCATTTCTCAAAATCTCGGAACAACAAGCTCGGCTGAATGCCGCAGTTATTCTGATATTTGCCGCTACGATAAGTGTCGTACTCTCCTTCAATCATGTGGTAGTAAATCTGACAAATTTCAATGCCGGAATAAATACGAATCGGCTGTACGCAAAACATCTCCAAAGTCCAATATCCGGAAAATCCGACATCACCGAAGCCCGCCGTCACGTGGATAAAAAGTCCCAAACGCCCTACCGAAGAACGCCCTTCCAGCATCGGCACCAGCCCCTCCGTACGCGTATACTCCGCCGTCCGTGCCAAGTACAGGCGATTCGGTTCGAGCAACAACCCCTCTTCCGGAATTTGCAGTCGATGGGCCGTATTTTCCTTTTTCATATCCAACACATGGTTGTCGTACACCAGCATTTCATCTGCCAATGTCAAATTATAGCTATTCGGATTCAAACGTTTTGGATCGAAGGGATCAATAAAGATATCCTTGCCCAAACGTGCTTCTATCTCTTTGCCGGATAAAATCATTTGGAACTCTCCTTCATGAAGTACTCTCTTGCTTGCAAAATCTTCTGCGCATCTCGGCGTGCCACGCGAACAGTCGTCCCGATCCGCCACCATTCGATCAAGCCCTCGGCACGTGGGCTATAACCGAGGCAAACGATATGCCTCATGCCCGGTCGTACATATTCGCCCTCTTCAAACGGGCAAACTTCCACTTCAGAAATTCGTTCCCAAGGCACCGTCACTTGCGACTCCATCATTTTCACACCGCGTGCACTCAAACACAGAATCTTCTTCGGAGCAAAATAACTATATATTGAGTATACCAAGCCGATAGCCCCGACTACAACAAAGATTTCGCTCCCTCTGATCTTCAGAAAATGCCATACCGCCAGCGCCACCAACGTGACAAACACGAAGGTTCCGATTCTTGGCAAATACATCCGCGGATCTTCCGTAATATACTTTTCTCTCATCCTTTTCCTCCCCTGCGCACCGTTGCCGGAAGTCCTTCTACATCGGCACAACGAGTCCGACAGACAGGAAATCGGCTGCACACCCACTCATTCCCCTGGCGCACGAAGTATCCCTGCCGACATCGCGGGCAAATATGCTCGCTCGGCTCTCCGACCGGTGGCCTATCTTCACGACTCTGCTCCGCCGGCATCGTATGTCGACATTGCGGATACGCACTGCATCCCCAGAATGCACCGTACTTTCCGTGACGAAGCTGCATCGCTTGGCCACATTTGCTGCAAATGGGCGCTTTCTTTTCTTCTTTTTCTCCCAACATACTTCCCAAGTCATCATTGGCCATGGCAACTAGTGCGGTCACATATTCCGTCTGGTCCGCTAGGAAAGACTGCAGAGAGTCCTCCCCGTGGCTCATCTCCGCCAAGCGTTCTTCCCACTTGGCCGTTTCATCCGGATACGTCAACATCTCCGGCAACGCATCAATCAATAAATACGCTTGCTCCGTCGGGCTGAGATACTTTTTCTTGCCCTTTTCCTGCAAAAACTTCCGCTTGGTCAGTTCCGCAATAATCGTCGCCCGAGTCGCTTCCGTCCCGATTCCGGCGACATCTCGCAATTGTTTCTTGAGCTTTTCATCATGAACATAGCGGTGAATATTCTTCATCGCCTCCAGCAACGTGGCCGGCGTGAATCGAGTCGGAGGCTTGGTGGTTTTCTCATCCAATTCTCCCCCGAGAAATTGGACCGGCTCGCTCTTCTTCAAAGGTGGCAAAGAGGCACTCGTTTCCTCTTTCTCCTCGGTAACATCCTTGCTGTATAAAACTCGCCAGCCCGCCTCCAAGACGACACGCCCGCTGGCGGTAAATATTTCCTCTGCGGCCTCTACCGATACTTTCGTCTGTTCGTACTGATATACCGGATAAAATTGCGCAACATATGCCCTGGCAATCAAGCGATAAATATTCCGTTCCCGCTCATTCAAAGAGGCCAACGGACATGGCACCGTAGTCGGAATAATAGCATGGTGTGCGGTAATCTTTTTATCATTCCACGCACGACTGCGAATGCTTCCATCCGCCTGAGCTGCCATTTGCTGCAACTCGTCATCCACAATGCTGCTCAAATTCGCCAAAATTGCATGCCGGTCATCCCATTGATTCTCCGGCAAATAGTCGCAATCCGAGCGCGGATACGTCGTCCATTTCCTCTCGTATAAATTCTGTGCCACATCGAGCACTTCTTGCGGCTCATAGCCGTACCTTTTCCCGGCCAATACCTGCAAAGCGGAAAGCGACAATGGCAAAGGTGCCGGCTCCTGTTTCTTCTTGCGACTCAACTCGACAACCTTGCCCTCGGGCTGTTGTGCCAAGCGTTTCAATATTTCTTCGCCGATATATTTCTGCACCAAGCGACCTTCACTATCGAGACCGACCTGCTCCTCCTGTGGCTTCCACTTCGTAACGAAGTCGCCGCCCTCCGCATGAAAATTGGCCTTCAGCAAGTAATATTCCTGCGGGGTGAAATTCTCGATCTCCCGTTCCCGTCGTACGACCAATGCCAACGTCGGCGTTTTCACTCGTCCGATGGGAAATGTCACCTTCTGATGTCCTTCGCGTCTTGCTCGCAACGTGTACGCTCGCGACAGATTCATCCCCATCAGCCAATCCGCTCGTGAACGCGCCAAAGCAGAATCCCGCAAAGGAATGAATTGCCGATTGTCCTTCAAATCCGCCAACGCTTTATGTATGCTCTTTTCATCCAACGCATTGAGCAAGATTCGATACACCGGTTTCGTGTTTTTCACATAGCCCAGTATCTCGTCAATCAAGAGCTGACCTTCGCGATCCGGGTCACCGGCATGAACAATTTCATCTGCTTGATCCATCAACCGGCAAATCAATTGGAATTGCTGCTGTGCATCTTCCGTCGGTTTCAGCATCCATTCCCTGGGCACAATGGGCAAATCTTGCGCTTGCCAACGCTGATAACGCTCATCGTACTCCCCGGGCTCCCATTGACGCAAAATGTGGCCATACGCCCAGGTCACGACACCGTTCGGCGTTTCGATATAATCCTTATGACGTTTCTGCGGCTGCCCCAAACAGGCAGCCAACTCTCGTCCCATACTCGGTTTTTCGGCAATAAATAACCTCATATTTCCTCCGTATTCTTGCCTTTTATTATAGCATATCAATCTCTATTCACTTGTAAGCAACTCTCGTCCTCCTCGAGGTATCGACAGGTATCGACATATGATAAATATAAAAAAGCAGTCCAACATAATTGTTGAACTGCAATAAAACAAACGATAAGAAAAAATTCCCAGGATGCTACCTAGTGAGTCGACAATAATCCATGGGCAAACACTTCAATTCCTTCCAATGTTCTTATTCCACTCGCATACATGTCCATTAATGGAATTGCAAATACACGTTGGTTCTTCACTGCAGAGATGCTTTGAAATCTCCTATCTCCAAGAAAACTTTTTACCTCTCTTTCACTATCTTCTTTCCAGCCGATACAAACGATGAAAATAATATCGGGGTTTTCTTCGATCAACAATTCTGCAGGAATTATTCCTTGACCTTCAACCAATTTTCCACCCAAGGATTCAATCATATTTCCTCCTAACTTATTAGATCCATACAACATCAAGTATCGGCTCGTGTTTTCGACAAGAGCTACTTTTTGTTGTGGGAGCAAACTGATTTGCCTTCGATACTCTTTTACCTTTTGACGACAATTTTGGACAATACTCTCTGCTTTCTTTTCTTCATGAAAAATCTTCCCCATGTTTCGTATATATCTATACTCCGCCTCTAGTCCACCTTTTGAAAGTACACTATTGGCATTCTCCACCAAATAGGTATTGATCCCTCTATGATTCCAAAATTCTGTATCTCCTAATCCGCCAGTCCGAAAAGCTGATTGCCACGCAATAATAAAATCAGGACGCAATATCAGTACAGATTCTCTATCAAAATCTTGTTTTCGAATTGCAGGTAAGGTTTTTGCTCTAGTCTGAAATCTTTCTAAAAAACCTGTAGTGTGACTAGATGTACAAGATGCTCCCACAATAGACTTTTCTTTTCCCAACTCCAAGAGCATTTCAATATTATTTTGTTGATCTACCACAACACGTCTAGGTTCTTTATCAAAGACAATTTTATTTCTCTTTCCTGAAGATGAAAAATTATCGATGATAATTTTTTGCGCCATTTGCTGCACACCTGTCACACTCTCCACCTTTGCATTCCTATCAACAGTGAGTCTAGACTTGTTAGAACAACTTACAGAGTCTATGGCAAGCAGCAAAATCATACCTGCGAAGAAAATTTTTCGTTTTCTCGTAGAGAATTTTAGCATCTATATTTCATACCTACTAAGAAATTACTTGATTCCATAGGGAAAGTTCCAATTCCATATGTTGAATTTGCTCTAGTTTCGTATGCTTCATCAAAGATGTTATTCACTGTCAAATATGCACTCAAATTATTATCAACCTTATAATTGAGATAAGCATTTACTACAGAAAAATGTTTGTCGCTAAAAAATCTTGGATCCAAACCACTATAATATGTTAAATCTATTCCAGCACTCCAATTGTTGAGACTGTAATCTACCC
Source organism: Bacillota bacterium (assembly GCA_023418435.1). Classification (GTDB taxonomy): domain Bacteria; phylum Bacillota; class Negativicutes; order Veillonellales; family Negativicoccaceae; genus JAEZZT01. The sequence continues at coordinate 5,739 of JAEZZT010000138.1, forward strand.
CTATCCCATATTTATTTGTATATTTATAACTATTATAC
>JAEZZT010000065.1 GCA_023418435.1 Bacillota bacterium
AGACCACCCAGCAAAGCGCCGTCAGTGCCAGCACCAAGGTCACGGGAAAACGCTCCCACAGAGATTGCCACACCGGTACGGAAGTAATGTACGAGTGGCCGAAATCCCCTTGCACGACTTGACCGAGCCAACGTCCGAACTGCCACCAATACGGTTGATCCAAACCCAATTGCGCTTGCATGGCCGCCAATTCCGCTGCCGTCGGCTCGCTATTTCCGTCCAAGGTCAGAATCACCAAGGCGGGATCGCTGGGTGCAATTACCCCCAATAGGAAGGAGAAAAACGTCACGCCCAAAAGAATGGGTAGCGACAAGACGATTCTCCCTAACATAAACTTTCCGAATTTCATTATTTCTCCTCAAGGCATTATTCCGCCCACTCCGTTTCCGCCAAAGTCACACCGTAAATATTCGGCCGGAAACCTTTGATTTTGCGATTATGAACGAGTAGGTTTTCATCTTCAAACAGCGGCAATAAGGGCGGATCTTGCAGAGCAACACTTGCCAAACGATCATAAGCGGCTTTTCTTTCCGCCAACGTCTGCGTAGTTGCCAATGCGACCAATTCTCTTTGCGCCTCGGGATTCGTATAGCCCATGTGCCTGCCCACATTGGCCGTCCCTCGCGCACTCGTCGACATCCATTCCCAGTACAGATCCTCCGGATCCATGCTGGACAAGCCGCGAATATGCAAAATCAAATCATACTTGCCGTCACGCACCGTCTGCGTAGCGGCTGCACCGTCCAACAGCTCGATCGTCACATCGATGCCCAAGGGACGCAGCATCGCCTGAATCCATTCCGCCATCTCTTTATACGGATAACGTGCCGTGCTGGCCTGGGAAATGACCAATTTGGCAGGGATCCGACGATCGCCCAGGACTTCCTTGGCCAACTGCACCGCCAATTGAGGATTGTGCTCCGGCGCTACTACTTTTCCGAACGGACTTACCGAATTGATCAGGTTGCGAGTGGGTTTGGCATGTCCGCGAAAATAATTTTTCGCCATTGATTCTCTATCCACCGCCAAAGAAATGGCTTTTTTCATCCGCGGATCGCCCAAGAGACTATTTTCTCCCCGGATGGCCAGGTAATGCGAAATCGTGCTCTTGGAGCTGACGACCTCGAATTGCTTTTGCTTGGCCAATTCACCTGCCAACACCGGTGTAATCGCCCCTAGGTCGACGACACCCATGATTTCTTCCGTCTGCAGTGCGGAAAATCTCGTTTCCGCTTCCGGAATTACCTTAATGCGAAACTTGGCGGTCTTGGCCTTCTGTCCCCAATAGTGCTCATTGCGTTCAATACGCACATATTGATCCCGTACCACTTCCGTCAAACGGAACGGCCCCGTGCCGATATCCATATTGATGAAATCACCCGTCTGCGGATCCCAACTCTTGGGATTGAATTGCGCCGAATTCCAATTTCCCATCAAGTAGGGTAGCGTCGGCATGGCATGACCGAATGTCAATCGCACCGTGTAAGGATCCGGAGCCTCCCATTTTTCCAAAGACGGATACATGAGCTCCAGCGACATGTAGTAAAAGATCGATTTGCGAAATCCCATGGCAATACGATCCAAATTGCGCAACACGGTTTGTGCATTGAAAGGAGTTCCATCGTGGAAATGCACACCTTGGCGCAAGTGAAATGTCCAGACTTTGGCATCATCACTATGCTCCCAGGAAGTCGCCAGGACCGGATAGGGTTCACCATGCTCATCGACGCCGATCAATGGCTCCCATACTTGCAGGATGCTGCTGCAGTAAAAAGCATCCGCCGGTCCCGGCGCTAAGTTTCTGGCTGCCCCCAAGACAATTTCCTCACGTGATTCGTGACCGGTACTCGGTCCGCAAGCGGCAAGAATACCGATCAACAGCAAAAGGCTCAACGCCAATAAGCTTTTTCCGATTTTTCTCACTGTGCCCATTCCGTTTCTGCCAAGGTCACACCGTATACCGTGGGTTTGAAACCGCGAATTTTTTTATTGTGAACCAGCAAATTTTCATCTTCGAAAAGCGGCAAAATTACCGGATGTTCGACCGCAATATCCTGCAGGCGAGAATAGATTTCCCGGCGTTCCTGCAAGGTGCTAGCCTGCGGAATTCCGTCCAACAAAATTTGCGCCTCATCGTTATGGTAGCCGATATGGTTTTCCCGATTGATCGTGCCTCGCTCATCGTCACTCATCCAATCCGCCAGCAATTTGCCCGGATCCATCGTCGACAATCCGCGAGTGTGAATCGCCATTTCGTACTGACCGTCACGCATCGCTTGCTTGTATGCGGCGCCGTCCAAAATCAACAATTGGGCGTCAATTCCCAACGGTGCCAATTCCGACTGAATCCATTCCGCTACCTCTTTATAGGGATAGCGATCCGTGCCATACTGCGGAATCAGGAAACGAACTTTGACGCGTTTATCCCCCAAGACTTCTTTGGCCAAACGCACTGCCTCCTGCGGATCATACACCGGTTTCACGATGCGTCCGAAAGGACTGACCGAGTTAATGAGATTGACGGTAGGTGTCGCATAACCGTAGAAATATTGTTTGACGATGGCATCCCGATCGATGGCCAACGAAATTGCTTTTTTCAAACGTTCATCCGCCAGTACACTGTCGCCGCCACGCATCGTGATATAGTGAGTAATCGTCATCTTGTTCGAGAAGAGAGCAAAGCGATCGTCTTTGACCAATTCCGTTGCCAAGGCCGGTGTCAAAGCTCCCAGATCGACGACGCCCATAATTTCTTCCGCTTTGAGTGCCGAAAATCTCGTCTCCGGACTCGGAATGACTTTCACTCGAATTCTTTTGGCCTTTGCTTTTTTACCCCAGAATTGATCGAAACGTTCCAATACGACATATTGATTCTTTTTCACTTCGACCACTCGGAACGGTCCGGTTCCCTGCGCAATGCCCTTGAAGTCGCCGGTTTTCATATCCAGGCATCTCGGGCTGAACATGGCCGAATTCCAGGAAGCCATCAGGTAGGGCAGCGTCGGCATCGAATTGGCAAAGGTCAACTTCACCGTATACGGATCCACCACTTCCCAACTCAATAATCCGGGATACATTCTCTCCAACGATGTACCGTAAAACGGAGAGGATTTATAGCCCATCACTTTCCAACGATCAAAATTGGCTTTGACCGCCTCCGCATTGAAGGGCTCCCCGTCTTGGAATTGCACGCCCTGACGGAGATGCAATGTCCATACTTTGCTGTCCGGAGAAGATTCCCAGGAAGTAGCCAATGCCGGCTCCGGATCTCCTTTTTCGCCGAGGGCAATCAACGGCTCCCAGACCTGCAGAATTGAGGACGTAAAATACGGATCTTTCTCTCCGGGGGCCAAATCACGATGGCCGGCCAGGACGATCTCATGGTCCCCTCCCGTCTGCACACCGGTTCCGCAGCCACTGAGCAACAGGACCATTGCCAAGAGGAAGAGAATGGGTAGCAGCACAATATTTTTTATCTTCGCGCGCATGTCGACTCCTTTCTCATGGTCAAAAGCCGTGCCCGAAAGCACGGCTTACCATCTTAGAAATTAAATTCTGCAGATAACATCAAGGTTCTCGGCAAGGATACATATACTTGATCGCCACGGGATGCCATCCAGTAATCTTTGTCGAAAAGATTGTACACGGTCAAGCCGAAAGTCGCATCATGACCGGCCACCTGTGTTTTATATCTCGCACCGAGGTCGAAAATCGTATGAGCCGGTACGGTAATTTCCTTCTTCGATGCCTGCGTACGAATGATGCTGTCGCCCGTGTATACGCCGCGTAGGAAGAGGTTCATATTGTCATTCGGCTGATACGCAACGCCCAGTGTTGCCGTCCAATCCGGTTGGGCCGGTTGTTTGCGTCCGTCAAGCACCTTCAGGACATTGCGTTCCACCACTTTGTCTCCGACTTTTTCTTTGACCTTGACGACATCCGAACGCTTTTCATACTTGGCATCCATATACATCACGCCGCCGAAGACAGTCCATTTCGGGCTGAGTTTGCCGTTGACATTGAGTTCTACGCCGCGGTTGCGGATCACGCCGTCCATGAATTGCGTCATTGGTTTGTCCGGACCGTTGAGATGTTCGAAACGTTTTTCGTTTTGCTTAATGGAGAAGTAGGCCAAGGATAATGCCAAACCGTCACGATAGTATTTCACGCCCACTTCATTCTGTTTGGCTTTGAGCGGTTGGAAAACCGTGCCGGCATTGGTGTAACTCGGTCCGACGATTTCCCCTTCATTGAAGTATTCCGAATGGTTTGCATAAACGGAAGTATTCTCATTCGGCGAGTAAACGATACCATAGGTCGGGCTGAAGCCATGCGTACGTACACTCTGTGTATACTTGCCCAATTTCATGGCGGTGCCGGTCGCCCGATGATAATGTCCGCCCACCAGGACTTGCCATTTGCCGATTTCCATCGTATCCACCAGGGATACACCGAAGAGACGTTGCTTGTAAGTTCTCATCGGTTTCGGATTGGAGCTGAAAGGTTGCAACTCTCCTTCGATACCGTTGTAGATATTGGCATTACCGATATTCAACAAGCGGAAATTCGTACCCGGAACCGCACCGCCGCGATTTCTCCAGGACTTATCCATCATCAGGACAATATTGTGCTTGATATTCCCGGTTTCCAACTTGCCACGAATACCTGCCCCTACATAGTAGGAATGCATGCGGTTGAGACCATCGGAAATGAACAGTTTATAGTCGCCGCGATTGTTCAAGATCGTAAATGCCGAGTTCTGTCCCGTAATATTGCTGTCCAGATTATTATGATTGAGGCCGGCATTGAGGAACCAGGACCAGTTTTCGTTCATCTTCTGATCATGATTGAGCGCCACGATGTAGCCTTGTGTGCTCTTGACATTGCCCGGGAAGCCATAGTCGCCGCTGCCCTTGGGCGCCTTCAGAAGAGTCGGTGTACCTTCGTAATCCTTTTCATAGTCCGCGCCCAATTTGAACCAGCGATGGCCGTTTTTGATTTCCATATCGCGATAACCGATCAAGAGATTCGTTGTCGCTTTGTCGGTTTGTCGATCCAAGTTCACATAGACACTGGA
>JAEZZT010000083.1 GCA_023418435.1 Bacillota bacterium
GAAGAGATGATTCCGACAATCATGTAAAAAGTAGTGGTTTTTCCTGCGCCATTCGGGCCCAACAAGCCCACTACGCTGCCCTGGTCCACTTGTATATTGACATGATCCACTACAGTGCGATGCCGATATACTTTGACCAAGTCCTGTGTACGTATTCCCATTATTTCTCCCGCGAACGAATAACCAAGGTACTTCTACCCTTTGTTTCTACCGCATTGTCGGCCACCCGAATGTCCAAGTGAGGGCCGTTGAGCGTATTGCCGTTTTGTTCCGCATGCGCATTGCCTACCAAGGAGACAAAACCGTCATCCTGCCCCGGAGTCTGTGTATAGATCGCTTTATCCGCCGTAGCTCTCAAGCCATGTTGCGAACTGACGAGTTGCACTCCGCCGGTACCGACCAGACGGATTTCATTCATATGCGCCTCAATCGCTGCGGCACGCATTTCCGTTCCCGGCACACGCAGCACACCGCCACCTTCCACGGTGCCATAGCCGTCGCTCGGACGATACGTTACCGCGGCTCCCAACAACTCCTTATCGCCATCCACGATATGCACATCTCCATCCGCCCGCAACGACTGATCTGCATAGGCATATACCGTAGCCGCCGTGAGGGAAGTATTTCCTTTGTGATATTCCACTCCGCCGGTGAGCGTCGCACTACCGTCCGAAAAATGATATTCCCCTTGCGTACCGGTCATCTTGGCGCCATCTCGCTCGATAACGACATTTCCGGACGCGGTAGCCACTTCAGCATTTCCGTCATAGGACAATTCATCGGCAGTAATCGAAAGATCGGCTGCCCAAGCGCTGCCTGCGCACAGCCAAAGAGCCATGCATAAACCCCAGCATCGTTTCATTTTTATTCCCCCTTCGTTAAGTGCGCATGCCCTTTGACAGTCGCTTTGCGTAATCCTCGATCAGCGACTAAAGTGTCTCCGACCAGAGTCACATCACCACGTTTCATGCGCACGCCGTCCTTCGCCGACAAAATCCCCTGTGTACCGTCATAAGTAAGGTTCGATACATACACGTACATATCGCGATTGTTGCGCATCTCAATACTGCCTTCCATGCGCACCAGCTTTTTGGCATTGTCCACTTCCCCTTTGGCGGCTTTGACATGAACCTGATTTTCGCCGTCGGTAAAAAGTGCTTCCATATTATTCAAGTACAAGACTTTAGTTTGCGGGTTGAGCATAATTTTTTCTGCCGTCAATTTCCAAACCAATTTGCCATTTTCTTCCTGTTTCAAATCGGCGCCCTTGAACTCAACCAATTCCACTTTCTTGTCTTTGGTTGCCGCAGGCTGCGGCGGTTGTCCGAATATTGCGTACAATACACCACCCAGTAATAGCACCGTCGCTACAATCAGCCACCACCACTTACGCATTTATCTTCCTCCTTCGAGCCATATCGTCGCATCTCTTCCGGTGATGTCCACCACCGTCTCTGTATCCACAACCATTCCGGTGGGTAGAGATGAATATATGATTCGATAATCTTCGTCATTTTCTCCGTCAATTGATCTATATCATGGCGAGAATCGCCGGTATTTTCATAGTAAAAAGGTTCACCTACATGGATCACATGCCCCGCTCCATCCGGCTTACGTGTGATAAACAAGGGCACAATCGGAGCGTCGAAACGTTTGGCAAAAACGGCAGGTCCTTCCACCGCCGATGAAATGCGATTGAGAAACATCACCGGCACGCCATCCACGCCGCCATCCTTATCCGCCACAAAACCGAGAATCTTCTTGCTCTTCATTGCTCTGGCGGCACCGATCAGTTCCGATCCACCGCTATGAAACACGTCCAAGCCGGCCAATGTGCGAAACTCATTCAAGATCCTGGTCACCTGATCATTGGGTTGGCGTTTGGCAATCGTGGTTGTCGGAAATCCGGCCAAAGACAATCCGGCTCCCAACCATTCCCAATTTCCGAAATGAGCCGTCAGTCCGATTACTCCTTTTTGATCGGCAAGAGCTTCTGCCAACCGCTCGGGGTGATCGATTTCGATAAATTCGGCTAACCGCTCCTTTTCTTTGACCAGGCGAGGTGTATAAAAAATTTCCAGTACTGAAATCCCTAGATTTTCAAAATGCTTTTGTAAAATTTCCTGTGTTTGACTCGGTGTACATTGAAACGCAGTAGATATTTGTTCTTCCGCACGCCGGCGCGTGCTCTTGAGTCTGCCCAGAACAGTCGGTCCCAACCATTTCCCCAGTCGGATGAGGTGCGGATATGACAAGCGACAAAGCAAGTAGCTGCCGCATTTCATCAATCTATATTGCCACTTCTTCCCCACAACAGACTCCTTTCCTTCTTCACTGCGAACTTTGCTTCGAATACTTCCATTTCCCCTGTTGCTGCAACACCCATTCAATCCAATCACGAACGGCTCCGCAGCCACCGTTTCGGGGCGCTATAAAATCTGCTTTGCTACGTACTTCGGAGCAAGCATCCGACGGTGCGGCCGACACTCCGACATATTCCATCATGGCCAAATCATTGAGGTCATCTC
>JAEZZT010000084.1 GCA_023418435.1 Bacillota bacterium
GATTCCCACTGTGCGGGGGAGATCAATTCAGGCAAATGTACCCATCGCTGTCGAATGGCCTGCTCCCAAATCGGGTATTTTTCATCGGCGAACGCCAATAATACGTGAAATAATTGACTGCGTCGCAAAGTACGATACATATGCGCCGGAGTCAATATTTCTTCCGTAACCATGTGCGTAGCCATAGCCACAATCTTCTCCCGGCTGCGCGGTATCCATGCCGTTTGCCAAGAAATCCCCAATGGTTTGCGGAAGAGTGCCACAACGGCATACCAATCCGCCAAGGCACCTACCAAGGCTGCCATGGCGGTGTGCACCAACAAACCGCCCCACCAGGACGCGCGCCAAGGATACGCACATAACAAAACCGCGGCGGAAAGAATCCACGCCGCGGTAGCTATCCATCTCGCGCGCTTCATCTTGTCCGTCCGCCGCCCGCCATGGACCATACCAACAATGCCACAAAGGCGATATTCGACATCGTGCCGGAGAGCACTCCCACGGCCGCCAGCACATTGATCACCGTCAGGCCGAAAATAAAGAGCATGCTCGCCCGCAAATCCACAAAAGGATCGCGTCGCAAAATAAAGTACGCCGCCACAAACACCACAAAACTCATCAGCAACGACATCCATACATAGGGATAGATATGTAGCAACACATTGGCGGCTATCATCACACCCAATACATATAGCCAAGATTTAGACACCATAACCTCCTACTCTTTCTCCCATTCGCAGGAATCTCCGTCGACCAATCCGGTCCACACGGGAATATCTCGGAAACGCCATTGAAAATACAGTGATGGCCGCCAAGGCGTTCCATTGCGATGAATAGGCACTACCAACGACGGCTCCTGCCTGTGCAAGTATTCAATCAGTCCCCACTCCTGTGCCGGTCCTTGCCGGTCATCCACCGCAAAAAATGCTACGTCACAAGGATATTCGACGACAGGCTCCAACTCACGGAAAAACATCCGTCGCATTTCTTCATTGGCACTGTCCGTATCGCCGGTCCAATGCCACCAATTGAGATCGCCGGCATGGAAAATCGTCACCTCCGGCATAGTCACATGAAAGCATCCGCCGGAGTCCGTCGAGCCGAAAGTACGAACCGTCATATCAAACCATTTTGTCACTTCTCCCGGGCGAGTAAAGATGGTTTTCGTCTCCGGCAACGGACATGGCCGGCATTCCTCCTCCAAGAGAAATCCCTTGGCCCGGTCCGCATATTTTGCTAAAAACGCCGGTGCATAATGATCCCCATGCGCATGAGTGACCATGAAATACAAATCTTTTCCACCGGTGGCCAATTTTTCCAGATGGCGTTCCGGGTCCTGCCACGCGTCAATGACCAATACTCGATCCGCACATTCTATGGCGACACCGCTATGTGCTAATAAATAAATTTTCATCTCAATCACCCTTACTATTATTTGGCCGTATCGACCCAACCGGAAGCACGGCTGATTTCCATCAACTCTTGCGGTGTCAAAGGTATCCCGCTATGATCATCTCCGCAGGCCGGCCAGACCGTCTCCCAAGCTTGCAACGAAACATCCAGGTACAGCGCCACATCGGCCTCATCCGGCAGCGCAAACGGACATACACCGCCCGGCACGAAACCGGTATGTATTTCCGTTTCTTCCGCCGAAAGCATCTTCGGCTTATAACCGAAGGTGTCCTTAAACTTCCGATTATCCACCCGTACATTGCCGGCATAAACCACCAACAAGGCTCCGCCGCCATCTTTTCGGAATGCCAAAGTCTTGGCAATCTGTCCGGGTTCAATCCCAAAAGCAGCCGCTGCCAACTCCACGGTCGCGGTGGATTGTTCATGGCGACGAATCTCGCTATCTTTACCGTATTCAGCCAAGTATTTTTCTACACGATTCATCTTCCACCTCATTGAATAGACTTTTTTCTATTTATATTATTATAGCATATGGCCATGGGTCTTTTAGAGAAACGCCAATCACCAAAATGAAGCCAACCTCAGCATGCATAATAAAAATAAGCCGCCAATAATATACAAATTTTTAATTTTGCTCTCCGCGTGCTATAGTGTACATAGAAAGGATGATCACGCGCAACTTTTTCGATTGATCGGCGTTGCTTTGTCTGCGCTCAGCAATGCAAAGTACGTCGGAGTTCCGCTTCACGAAGGTTGCTAAAGGGGTAAAAGGAAATCGCCAATCAAAATCCAAAGGAGGACGACAAAATGAAAGGTTTTGCAATGCTAGCACCCGGCAAAGTAGGATTTTTAGACAAGAGCACTCCGAGTATAGGCGCCAAAGACGCCTTGGTGCAACCCTTGGCCGTATCACCATGTACCTCGGATATACACACGGTGTACGAAGGAGCGATCGGTGAGCGCCATGACATGGTACTCGGACACGAGGCCGTAGGCATCATCGCTGCCGTAGGCGCTGAGGTGCGCGACTTTGCGCCGGGCGATCGAGTTATCGTTCCGGCAATTACTCCGGATTGGGGCGCAGAACGTTCGCAAGCCGGATATCCCATGCACTCCGGTGGGATGTTGTCGGGCTGGAAATTTTCCAACTTCAAAGACGGCGTCTTTGCCGAATATTTTCACGTGAATGATGCCGACGCCAATTTGGCTCATCTCCCCGATTGGTTAGCTCCGGAACATGCCGTCATGCTTTGCGACATGGCCACTACAGGCTTACACGGCGCAGAGTTGGCAGACATCGGTTTCGGTGATTCCGTTGTCGTGATCGGCATCGGTGCTGTCGGCCTGATGGCCATCCAAGGCGCTAAACTGCGTGGAGCCGGTCATATTTATGCGGTCGGTACACGTCCAATTTCCGTGGCGACGGCACAAAAGTTCGGCGCCAATAGCATCATCAATTATAAAAACGGTCCCCTGCCGAAACAGATTTTGGATCTGACCCATGGCGAAGGCGTCGACCGAGTCATCATTGCCGGCGGCACGGTAGATACACTCGCCCAAGCCATCGAAATGGTCAAGCCGGGCGGCATCGTGGCCAATGTCAATTATTTCAGCGGAGCCGACACATTGTCCATCCCGCGTGACAGTTGGGGCGCCGGTATGGCACATAAAACCATCCGCGGCGGTTTGACCCCGGGCGGTCGCAGACGAATGGAAAAATTGTTGGCACTCGTCCAAGCGGGACGACTCGACCTGGCCTCACTGGTCACCCATGTGTTCGAAGGAATCGACAAAATTCCGGAAGCATTGGAGTTGATGCACAACAAGCCGGCCGATCTCATTAAGCCCGTTGTGCTTTTAAACCCCTCAGATACGGATTCCTCGAGCAATCAATAAAGATGGTCCGGACCTCTCCGGTCACCGGTACTGTCTTGCTTCTCCCTTCCTCTTGTGGTAGGATATTAAGCGGAGCAAGATGGCTTACCTGCTTTGGGGAGGCGGGTTTCGATGTGTTTCATGGAGAGAAGGGCCGAGGATTCATGGTTCTCGGTTGGCAGGCATGAAACGGGCGGCATCGAATGATTAAGTACCGTCTTGCTCATCGTGCAAAAAAAAGGCTTTCATTCAATGAAAGCCTTTTCTTATTGTCTCAACGCATAGGCAACATTGCCTGTGCTCTTTTTTCTGCCAACTTATCCGGAATTCGCCGAAACGGGAATTGTTTCATGGCATCATCCATTGTTTTTTTGATGATCATTTCTTCCGTTGTATAGATCGACTCTTCCTCAGTTTGAAGATAACGTGTTTCCACCGACCCCAACCGATTATCTCCGCGTACATACCAATAAAGTCGAATAATGCAAGAAGTGCGCACATAACTATCGCCATCTCGCTTCGGCAAGGTAAACTGATTCCAATGAACCAGCTCCGGAGCCACTACAATATCCGCCCGATACTCATCGGCGATTCTTGCCAAGTCCAGGCGGGTCAAGGGTACACTCACACCGGAGTCGCGCAACAATTCATAGTAGGGATAACGAAAAGGTTCTTTGACTCGCTCATGGATATAGTGGGCGAGGAACGACTGATTTGTATGTACCGTCGGCAAAACCACTACTCGCCGAGCGTCGGCGGCTTGTCCCTGGATAAAGAATCCCCACACGAAACCAAGTACCACGAGTAAACACCAAGCAAATTTGAATTTACGCATACAAAGTCTCCCCTCCTCTTTTTCTTATATCTTTATCCTAACATGAGAAGACTTTTCCGCCAAATCAAAAACAGATCTCGCGGATCTGTTAATGTGGCACTCGCCAGTTGCGTACGGGCGGAATGCCGGCCGTCAATGCTTCGACATGGGCCATATGTGCTTCATATTCTTCACGCTCACGAGTCTTTTTCTCGATGCCCAACACGGTACCCACCATAATCAAGTTCATGACCATCGCCGAGCCGCCGAAACTCAAAAACGGCAACGGTACACCGGTAACCGGCAATAGACCCGTCGTCATGGCGACGTTATAAACCCCCTGTCCTACCAACAGGAACGTAAATCCGAAGGCAACATACTTGCCGTATTTATCTTTCGTGCGATGAGCAATGCGAATCCCCGTATATAGTAACCAGGTAAACAACAAGGGTACTAGTGCGCTCAGAAAAAATCCGCCTTCTTGGGCAAATACCGCAAAAGCAAAGTCGGTATACTGCTCCGGCAAGTAGGCAAATTTACTATGCCCCTGGCCGAATCCCTGTCCCAATACACCACCGGAACCGACCGCAATAATACTCTGTACCACTTGGTAGCCGATATCACGGGCGTGGGAGAAAGGATCATACCAGGCGCGAATCCGCTCCATACGATATGGTGCCGATACGACCGCTGCAACTCCCAATAAAAAGCCTGTAGCGATTAGAGCACACAACTCCTTACCGCGAACGCCGGCTAGGGTGTAGAGAGCAAACGGTCCTGCAAGAATGAGGATAGCCGTCCCCAAGTCCGGTTGTAAAAATACAAAGCCGGCAAAAATCAACGGCACGAAAAACGCTTTCCAATGACCGGCAAAGGTTTCTTCGGCCGGCAGCCTGGCTCCGATTCGTATACCCAACATTTGCAAAAAAGGTTTCAGCAAATGCGCTTCTCGGCCACGCTCCCGTATGTCCGCCAAGCAAGAGGCCGACCAAATGATCGCTACTACTTTTGCGATTTCCGACGGTTGCAGGGTAATAAACCCCAAACTCAACCAGCGCCGTGCGCCATTGACGGTGGTCCCGCCCACCATAACCAAGATCAACAACAAGATCGTCGCCGCTACCCAAAAATTCATACATTTGCGAACGGAGCGGTAGTCCCAGGAAAAAGCGACAAAGCCCAGCGCACCACCGGCCAAAATGTAGGCAGCATGTCTCATCAGATGATGCGTCACGGCATCGGCGCTGTGCAAGTTCATATAAAACGTGGAACTGTATACATTCAGCGTACCGATAACCAACAAAATCACAATGGCGGCAAAAAACTGTTCCCCATCATTATGCAAGAAACCCTTCTTGGTTTTCTTTCGGCTTGTACTTCGCTTACTTATCTTTTCCGCTTTGCTCATGCTTCCTCCGGTTTTACCGCAATCAATCGATAAATAGGATTCCCCTTCGCCGCAAATTTCGTTTCATATTCCGTGCGTACGTTTTCGGCAGGCTCGGCCGCATGTAAATCTTCCGTCACTTCACGAAGCCGCCAACCGGACGCTTCCCATTCCTCTTTGGAAAAGAAGAATAAGTCTCGATTGTCCGTTTTGAAATGAACCTCCCCGCCGGGCGCCAAAAGTTTTTGATATTTTTCTAAAAAGCGCCGGTGCGTCAAGCGACGTTTCGCATGTCGAGCTTTGGGCCATGGATCACAAAAATTGATATAGATGCGATCAATCTCCCCTGTAGCAAAGGCCTCGTCCACTTTCTCGATATCAAACTCGACTAAGCGGACATTCTTCAATTCTGCCGCGGCCACTTTTTTTCCGGCATAGTACAAAACGCCCCGTTGCAGTTCCAAGCCCACGATATTGACTTGGGGATTGGCCGCTGCAAGCCCCGTGACGAATTGCCCCTTGCCGGTCCCCAGCTCGACCCACAACGGCCCCTGACCGAGAATATGTTCTCGCCAATGTCCTGCCATGTCGAGAGGCATTTTCAGCCAAAGAAAATCTCGAAAATCTTGAATGGCCTCATCAATCCATGGTTTTCTTCTTAATCGCATAACTCCTCCTGACTTTCATGTATCATTATACCGCCTTTGTACCTGCTGCCCAAACGGAAACATTTCCACCTTGCGCAGCTAGATTCCTCTGCCGTCACACCGAAAATATTAATTACCCGAATGATCCGCCAGAATAGAAATGGTCTCACGACGGCCGGTATGTGTAGCAAGGCGAACCGGTTGCCGAAACCGGGACTGCCAATTTTTATCCGGATATTCCTGCGCCAAATAGGCTGCAACGTCGGGGTGCACTTCCACGCAAATCGCCCCTCGCCATTTCCGCTCTTTTTCCAATCGCTCCAATTGCTGCATCATCTCTTGGGCAATCGACTTGGCCGTCCTCATTCGACCGGTACCGCCACAGTAATCACAGAGCGCCGACCTCGTTTCCGCCAAGGAGGCTCCTGTCTTTCTGCGTGTCATCTCCACCAGCCCCAAAGGTGTCATATCCACGACTACCGTGCGTACTCGATCCCGACTGACCAAGTTGCGTAATTTCGCCAATAAATCTTGGCGATCCTTTTCTTGGTGCAAATCGATGAAATCAACGATAATAATGCCACCCAAATTCCGCAAACGAATTTGGCGGGCTACTTCCACCGCGGCCTCATGATTGACGCGCCTGGCCAATTCCTCGCGATCATTTCCGGCTCGAAAGGTTCCCGAATTGACATCAATGGCCGTCAAGGCTTCCGTCGTATCGAAAATCAAGTAGCCGCCGCCGGGCAAATCCACTCTTCTCGCCAACAAAGGTGCCCATTCCTCATCGATTTTATATTTCGAAAAGAGATGGCTTGTCCCCTCATAACTCACCCGAGCATGAGCACTTTCCTCGCCCAGCATTTCGCACAAACGCTCATATATCCTCGCATCATCCGTAATGATGGACTCTACGCTATCCGCCAAATAATCCCGCATGGCTCGCAAGACTAGATCCGCCTCGCGATAAAGACAAACCGGCGGTTTACTGATGGCGGCTCGTTTCCGTATGCTCTGCCAAGTACGTTGTAAATAGCTCAAGTCATGGTACAAATCTTCTTTACCGGCATCTTTCGCAGCCGTCCGCAAAATGAAGCCATGACTTTCTTGACCGCGTACTTCTTCCACCCAACGACGCAAGCGTTGCCGCTCATCTTCATCGGTAATCTTGCGAGAAACCCCGATATAGTCTGCCGTTGCCAATAAGACTGCATAGCGCCCCGCCAAACTCACCTTGGCGGATACCATCGGCCCCTTGCTGCCTCGTGCCTCTTTCGTTACCTCGACAATAACCGAGGCCCCCACACTCAGTTTGCGTCCATGAATATCTTTCACACTGCCGCTCAACAGCGGCAAGTACGCATTGACGCCGACACCGATATCTACAAAAGCCGCATCCATGGCGGTGACTACATTGACTACCTTTCCATAGTAAATTCGCCCCAACAGATGGTCATCTCCGTCAGCTTCCACTGCCAAGTCCGTCAACTTGCCGTCTTCCAAGAGTGCGAGGCAAGTTTCTCCCTCTGCCGTGCTCAAAAGCAATGTGCTCATGAAATGGCCTCCTCCGCCAACGGCGAATACAATCTGCCATCCGGCTCACGATGATAGACACCCAAGCGACTGGAGATGAACTCCCCTTCGGTTGCGGGCAAACCATGATCGCGAATCAGGATCTGCCAGAGTTCTCCGGGCTTAATAGCTCCATTCTCCGTCTTATAAATCCCGAAACGCAGTTCGAGCTCGCCTTCTATCAAGGTTCCTTCTACCAATTCCGGAAC
>JAEZZT010000015.1 GCA_023418435.1 Bacillota bacterium
GTCCCGGCGTTGCCAGAGTCATATTACCGGTGCCTACATATTCCATCAATTCACGGAAGAAAGGCGGCAATATTTTTTCTTCATAGCGAGCAATTGATTCTTCAATCTGACGGCTGAACAGCAGACGATCAAATTGATTCACGTCGGCCACATGAACACCGGCTTCGAGCAATTCCATGCTGATTTCACTGCCCGGTGTCGTGCGGATGACAAACATCGGAATCTCCAATTTTGATTCGATAGCTGGACGCAACGCCTCCGTTTCTTCTTCGGTGACGATGATTGCGCCGACATCTGTCAAATCACGTTCAAAGCTTTCGACTACATCTTGTAGCCATACTACTTCTCTGTCTGATTGCAGCTCGAAACATTGAAATGCCGATTCACTGCAAACCACTTTCAAGAGTTCCATTTTTACCTCCCATAGCTGTACAATGTCAATTTTGATTTCCCTTCTTCCTCGCGACCGAAAAACGGAAATCGACACACTGTTGCTTGAGTTTAGTATAGGAGATATAAGTCCTTTTGAATAATATGCAAATCCTATAAGTGATTGGCCGACTTTTTTAAGAATCAATCTTAAAGCCGTCACTACGGCATTTATTCTAAATGAAATTTATTTTCATTGTCAACCATATATCGATAAAATTCTTTTGAGTTTTCCGTTATTTATCCGTCAAAACATATTTATTTTTTATTAATCCGTTTTTATGGTACACAAAAAAGATAGCCCCAAGGGCTATCTTTGCCGAATGCTTCTTTATTTTGCTTTGGATTTGCGTTTGTTTTGAATGGTCAGTATCTTATACTGCAATTGTTGTTCGGGTGCTTGTACCGTGACGACATCGCCGGCTTTTTGGCCCATGAGCGCTTTGCCCAGTGGCGATTCATTGGAAATCTTGTCTTCAAAAGGATCTGCTTCGGCAGAGCCTACGATGATATAGGTCAACACTTCCTTGCTTTCCAAATCTTCTACTTCTACGGCGGACCCCAATGCTACGGCTGAACCGGTCGGCTTTTCAATGATTTTGGCCGTACGAATTTTTTCTTCCAGATCCGCAATTCGTCCTTCAACAAACGCTTGCTGATTTTTTGCGTCTTCGTATTCCGAGTTTTCGCTCAAGTCTCCCAACGCAATCGCTTCCTTCAGACGCTCTGCTACTTCGAGTCTCGTCTTGGAGCGAAGTTCCTCCAATTCCTCTTTCATTTCATCGAGAAATTCTTGAGTGACATCTGTACCATGTTGTGTCATACGTCAAATCTCCCTTTTCCTGTTGATTTATCATATAGAATGATGTTCATCCATATTGACATTATAAGGATTATAACACAGTCAATAGCACAAGTCTATATTTATATAATATAAATATAGACAATATATCCGGAGGAAAATATTGTCTCTCCGGTAGGTGTTCATCCTTCTACAACAAGGCAGGATCACTCTTGCGGAAAAAATCCATCATATCCTCCAGCGCCAGATCCCACGCCGCCAAGGAGTTCAATTGACTCAAGCGCCGACGCTGTGCTGCGGCGCCGGGCAATCCCTTCAAGTATCCCATCGCATGGGTGCGCATTTCCCGTACTGCCACGTACTCGCCTTTTTCTGCTGCCAATTCATGCAAGTGCCGCTGACACATCGCCAAACGTTCCAACGCCGTGGGCGGTGTGTAATCTTCACCGGACAGATACGCAATGATCTCCCGAAAGACGAAAGGATTCCCCTGCGCCGCGCGGCCGACAGCCACGCCGGCACATCCCGTCTCGCGCAGCATCTTCGCTGCGCTCGGTCCATCCACCACATCCCCATTTCCCCAGACGGGGATCCGTACGGCGTCAACCACTTCCGCGATGGCTTGCCAGTCCGCTTTGCCGTCATACATCTGTTGACGAGTACGCCCATGTACGGTCAATGCCGCTACTCCGGCCGCCTCCAAGGCGCGGGCGACCTCCACGGCATTACGAAGTTCATCATCCCACCCGATCCGAATCTTCGCCGTCACGGGAATACGAACCGCCTGCACCATCGCCCCGACAATCCGGGCTGCCAACGCAACGTCTTTCATTAATGCGGAACCTTCGCCATTGCGTACTACCTTTTGCACCGGACATCCCATATTGATGTCCACGATATCCGCTCCGGTACTTTCCACCACCTTTGCAGCTTCCGCCATGATCTGCGGATCATTGCCGAAAATCTGCAACGACACCGGATGCTCTGTGGGATCAATCTTCAGCAAATCACATGTCCGCTCATTTTCATACATGATCCCTTTGGCACTCACCATTTCCGTACAAATCAAACCGACGCCCATCTCCTTGGCTAGGCGCCGGTAAGTCAAATCACACACTCCCGCCATAGGTGCCAATGCAACTCGATTCGGAATCGTCACATTGCCTATGCGAAGCTCATTTATTGCGTTCATAAATCAAAGCCAATCCTTCTAAGGTCAACATCGGCGCTACATAATCAATGCTTTTGGCTTCGCCTGCCACCAGGACTGCCAAGCCACCTGTGGCCACGACGGCGGCATCTGTCGCCAACTCTTCCTTCATCCTTGCCACGATACCGTCCACTTGACCGACAAAGCCGTAAAACACACCCGATTGCATACTGCTGACCGTATTCTTACAAATGACATGTTCCGTCTTCTTCAATTCGATTCTCGGCAATTTTGCCGCTCGTTGGAACAAAGCCTCCATGGAGATACCGATTCCCGGGGCAATCGCACCACCCAAGTAGTCACCGTTTTCGGCAATCGCACAGAAAGTCGTCGCCGTACCGAAATCAATAATAATCAATGGACCGCCGAAACGCTCATACGCCGCCACCGCATTCACAATACGGTCCGCGCCCACTTCACGAGGATTTTCGTACTTGATATTCATACCGGTCTTGGTTCCCGGGCCGACAAATATAGGTGTCACGCCGAAATAGCGCTGCCCCATTCGCTCCAACGTCGGATTCAAAGGAGGCACGACCGAGGACACGATAATGGCTTCTATATCCTCCATGTCCATGTTATTGGCGACAAAAAGATTGCGGATCAATACCCCATATTCGTCTGTCGTTCGCAAACGATCCGTAGATACACGCCAATGATCCAACAACTGTTGGCCACGATAAATTCCCAATACGATATTCGTATTTCCTACGTCCATAACTAATAACATACCGGTTCCCACTTTCTCCTTTTTATTCCTGGTCCGAGTTGCGAATCGACACCTCGCCGGCAAGCACCCGTTCTACCCCTTGGTCCGTTCCGACCAACAAACAGCCGCTATCGTCGATGTCCAACGCTTTGCCGTAATACACGGAGCCTTGATGTTGAATCACCTTGATATCGCGCCCCAAGGTAATCGACAATTTGCGCCATTCATCCAACACTGCCGCAAAGCCTTCTGCCTGCACCTTATCATACCACGTTTCCAATTCGTTGAGCACGATATTGAGCAAGTCCTTGCGAGCCACACGAATCCCTTCCATCAGTAAAGAACCCGCTTTATCCTTCAGTTCCGGCGGCAAATCCACGCGCACTACATTGGTATTAATTCCCATGCCGATGACGATATAATGGATCTCCTCCATCGTCGCATCCATCTCTGTGAGGATACCGACCAATTTACGCTGCCCTACGAGAATGTCGTTGGGCCACTTGATTCCTGCATCCTTGAGGCCGACACGCTGAAAAGCTCGACAGATCGCAACGGCTGCCAACAATGTACACTTGGAAGCCTCCATCGGCGCAAACTTCGGACGCAAAATCAACGAGAACCAAATGCCTTTGGCATAGGGCGAAAACCAGCCTCTCTGCAATCTGCCCTTGCCGCCGGTTTGCTCTTCCGCAACGACGATCGTCCCCTCCGGTGCTCCTTTACGAGCCTCTTCCTTGGCCAATGTATTGGTCGAGTCTACCGTCTCGGAATAAATCAAGTTTCGTCCGAAACGCTTGGTCGTCAGCACCGAGTTGACTTCCAACCGATTGAGCAAATTCGGCGCATGGAGCAACCGATATCCCTTGCGAGTACTCGAGTCAAAAACATAGCCATGCTCTTTCAATACTTTGATATGTTTCCAAATAGCCGTCCGGGATACTTGCAAATCTTCCGAAATTTGTTGCCCGGACACAAAACGATCTTGCGCATCACGAAAATATTGTAAAATTTTGTCTCTCATCATGGCGGCTCCTTTGTCAACAATTTATACTAATTATAGTAACAGGTTTACAATATGTCAAGAATAAAAAGCACCCGGAAAATCCGAGTGCTTTACATTGTTCCATCCTGTTTAGAGAGGCGTACCGGTCGGCAAAGGATCATTGCCCGGTCCTTGTCCCGGACCCACGACTCGTCCATCATCTTCCACTTCCGGTTGGACACCGTCGGGAGCCTCCAACGAGTGATAACGGAACAAGTTTTCGACCTGTTTCGCATTGATGGTCTCTACTTCCAACAAAGCGTTCGCCATGGCATGCAGTACATCGATGTTCTCTTCGAGCAAGCGAATGGTATCTTGATAGGCCTCCGCCGCATACTTATTCATTTCCTCATCAATCGCAGCCGCTACCTGCTCACCGTAGTTTCGCTCCGACCCCAATTGCTTGCCGAGGAAAATCTGTTCCTGATGTTCCCCGAAGGTCAGCGTCCCCAAGCGCTCACTCATGCCCCAACGCATGATCATATTGCGCAAAATCTGCGTCACGCGCTCCAAATCATTGGATGCCCCACTGGAAATCTCATTGAAAATAATTTGCTCCGCACAGCGACCGCCGAGCAACACGCGAATCTCCGACAACAATTGAGTTTTCGTAATGTAGGCACGCTCTTCTTGCGGCAACATCATCGTATAGCCGCCGGCCTGGCCACGGGGGACAATCGTCACCTTGTGTACTTTGTCCGCTTCGGGCAGGAGTTGAGCGATAATCGCATGACCGGCTTCGTGATACGCCGTGATCTTGCGTTCTTTCTCACTGATCACATGGCTGCGGCGTTCCGGACCGTAGGCCACCTTTTCGCTAGCCTCTTCCAGTTCCGCCATGCCGATGGTTTTCTTATTGGCTCTCGCCGCCAACAAAGCAGCCTCATTGAGCAAATTCGCCAAATCCGCACCGGTAAAACCGGGAGTCTTCTTGGCAATAATATTCAAATCAATATCGCCTTCCAAGGGCTTATTGCGAGCATGCACTCGCAAAATCGCTTCGCGACCTCGTAAATCCGGACGGCTGACCACGATCTGTCTGTCAAAACGCCCCGGACGCAACAGCGCCGGATCCAAAATATCCGGGCGGTTCGTCGCCGCAATGGTAATGATCCCCTCGTTGGCACCGAAACCATCCATCTCCACCAATAATTGGTTGAGTGTCTGCTCGCGTTCGTCATGTCCGCCGCCGAGTCCGGAACCACGTTGACGACCTACCGCATCAATTTCGTCAATGAAAACAATGCAAGGTGCATTCTTCTTCGCCTGCGCGAACAAATCCCGCACACGGGATGCCCCGACACCGACAAACATTTCCACAAAATCCGAACCGCTGATACTGAAGAAAGGTACTCCCGCTTCCCCGGCTACAGCTTTGGCCAACAAGGTTTTACCGGTCCCCGGAGGTCCGTAGAGCAAGATCCCCTTGGGAATCTTGGCACCGATGGCATTGTACTTGCCCGGATAGCGCAAGAAATCCACGACTTCCTCGAGTTCCTGTTTGGCTTCATCTTCTCCGGCTACATCCGCAAAGCTGACGCGCACTTTTCCTTCTTCATGCATCTTAGCCCGGGACTTACCGAAGTTCATCACTCGGCCTCCGCCGCCCTGCGTCTGATTCATAATGAAGAACCACACGCCGATCAGCAATATAATTGGAATCAGCGATGTCAACATGCTCATCCACCACGAAGGTTGTTCCGGCGGTTTCGCTTGGATCACCACCCCGTTTTCACGCAATGTCGGCAATAATGCCACATCATTATTGGGCGCATACGTGCTGAATTCCGTACCGTTTTTCAATTTCCCCACAATGGAGTTATTCGTCAACGTCACATATTCGACATTCTTTTGTTGTACTTGCATGAGAAAATTGGAGTATGTCAGATCCTGTTTCTTTTCAGCCGGAGCTATAAAGTGACTGAATACCGAAACACCGATGACAATCATCAGTACATACAAGGCAATATCCTTTACAAATCTTCTCAAATCCGTTCCCCTTTCACTGCTAGTATAAGGAAATTCACGCTATTTTTCTATTTTATCATATATCGAATTTTTTGACAATTCAGCCCTAATCTACCGCGTAACATTCCGGACGCAATACTCCTACATACGGCAGTTGTCGGTAGGACTCCGCAAAATCCAAACCATAACCGACCACAAATTCATCCGGCACGGTAAATCCCGTATATTTGACTTCCACATCCATTTGTCGACGCGAAGGCTTGCTCAGCAAAGTCACGATGTCCACCGAAGCGGCCCCTCGCTCTTGCAACATTTTGCGCAAGTAATAGAGCGTGGTCCCCGTATCGACGATATCCTCGACGACCAAGACTCGGCGCTGTGCAATATCCACGCCGAGATCTTTCCGTATTTTGATCTCGCCACTCGTCTGGGTACCGCTACCATAGCTGGAAACCGCCATGAAGTCGATTTCCACATCCAAATCCAAATGGCGCATCAAGTCCGCCATAAAAAGCACGGACCCTTTCAAAATACCTACCAAGAGCAATTTTTCACCGGCATAATCGCGTGAAATTTCTTTCCCCAATTCCGTTACGCGTTTTTCAATCTCTTCCTTTGTCACCAGTATTTTTTCCACATTGCGATGCATAACCAGCCCTCCCGGCCACTTTTACTAGATAATATTCATCCTTCTTCACCAAAGGTATTTCGGCAACTGCATATTTGTCCGCCCAATATACCTGAACATCGTCCGCCAATAAGACAATCTTATCCCTTTGCGAACGAGGCACTTTATGATCAATCAGCCAATCTTTCCATTTTTTGCTTCCTGCACGAGTCCGAATCCGATCCCCGGGCCGACGATACCGCAAACATAAATTTCCCTGGACAAGAGAAACGGGGATGCAAATACCGTCCGTAGCGATGGTATCCACCTTGCGCAAATACGCCCGCACATCTCCGAGCTGCATTTTTCCATCGACATCCGGATAAACGGCCGTGTCGACAAAATCCTCCCGGGCTTCGGCTTTTCGCCAACGCGCCTGTGTCGCGGTTATTTCCAATTCCCAGCCCCACGCGCGAAACATCAATCCCGTTCTTCCCTTGCGTACATACTCATCGAGGCGGAGTATCATGTCCCGATCCGGAGTCTCCGCCATGTACTCCTCGCAAATATATCGTAACAGCCGATGGCGAACGGCCGGCGGGAACCGGTCATAGTCACTGCGAGCCAAGACAATATCCTTGCTTTCCACTCGTAACAGCTTGGTTGCGGTTTGCGCAGAAGCAGCCAAACAATCTTCATCTTCCCCGGCAATCTCCCCCAACCGACAAAGCGCCATGGAGATTTGCGGATTGTAACGCCGTAAGTACGGTAACACTTCATGGCGCAAGGCATTGCGCAAATAGTGCGTATCGGCATTCGTTTCATCGATGCAAGGCGAGTACGGTACATTCTCCAAGTATGCCTCGATGTCCGCCCTCGTTGCCTTGAGAAAGGGGCGGATGATATCGCTTGTGCAGGGCCTCATGCCGATCAAGCCTCGCGTCCCCGTCCCACGCAAAATATGGTGCAAAATGGTTTCCGCCTGATCATCTGCATGATGTGCCGTGGCAATTTTTCCGTAGCCTTCGGCCGCCGCTACTTGACGAATCGCTTGGTAACGCAATCGTCGTGCCGCAGTTTCAATCGACTCCCCGGTCGCAGCCGCCTCCGCTCGCACCTCGATGTCCGCCCGATAAAAGGGAATCCCCTCCTGTCGTGCGAAGTATTCCACCGCCGGTGGCTCCAAGTCCGCCGACTTGCGCAGGTGGTGATGTACATACATCACCGCAACCGCAAAGCCCGCCACCTTGCTCTCCTGCAC
>JAEZZT010000024.1 GCA_023418435.1 Bacillota bacterium
CTATGTGACGACTCGGGTTACCTCGACCTTATCCCCCTGGTTGATGTATACTGAATTGGACGAGTTGCACCGAATCGCAGTCAGTCATGGTGAAGGACGGTTCATCGCCGATGCGCAAGTGATTGCACAATTGGCGCAAGCCGGCCAGATTGCCACTTGCTATACGGATGAGTGGGGCACACCGAGTATGGATCCCCGCGACAATCCGAACGGCTCGGTAGCAGCCATTGAAGGTATTACGGATCCGACGGGTCGGATCTTCGGTAAGATGGGCCATAGCGAACGCGTCGGTAGCTATGTGGCCAAAAATATTCCGGAACCCAAAGAGCAGCCTATTTTCCGGGCCGGGGTGGAATATTTTACCCGCTGAGGCGGAGAAGGAGCTTTATGAAAAACAAGAAAATAGGTATTATCGTAGCCTTTTTATTGGTGCAGAGCGTTTATGTATATGCTTGTCCTTTGTGTTTGTTGGGACTGTATGAATATCATATTGCAAACTTTGGCCGCATGATCATGAATATGTTGCCATTGTTGGCTCCTTTGTTGACAGCGATTGCACTTTATTGGAAAACGATTGTTCGGAAAGTATTTCATCGGCATGGTCATCATTGCCAATGTCAACATTGTCAATGTACTCATCACGAAGAAAAGAAAGCGGAAAGAGGAGGTACTGTGCCTGTATGGGAGGGACATAAATGAGTCACTGGCGCAAGCTGTTGATTATTGGTGTCGTGTTTTTAGTGGCGTTGGGAACTTGGTGGGTTTGGAATCAACGTAACCGGCATGAAGAACAATCTGCGGAGCGTTACTATGGTACTTATTATGATGAAGGAGAGCAGCCTGGTGGTAATGGGACTCGCTATGCTTGCTATATAAGTATAGCGCCCTTCCAAGAAGTTAAGATACCGGAGATAGTAGCGATATGTTATTCCAGTCTGATGTTGGAAGATCCTCACCAAGGAAAACAAATGATACCAGCAGAGCCTCAGCCTATTTTTTTGAAAGGCAATCAAGTGATTGCAATTGTTGCGACCGATACGGATGAAGTTCAGAAACAGGCTATCGGTCATTTAGATGGAAATGGAGTATTGCATATTAATTATTTCCGTTTTCACAAAATTGACTCTCGACCATGGACGGAAAAAGAATTGCAGGAGAAAATACGGGAGAAACTATGATAAGGAGACCTATGGAGGTTCTTTTTGTTTGTGAGATATTGCAGAAATTATAGGAAGAAGAAAGAGGGCTTGAAAAATATCAAAAAAACAAGTTATAATTAATTAATTAAAAACCCATAAAAAGATAGGAGGTAAAAATGAAAAATTGGAAGAAAGCGTTAGTGCTCTTGGGGGTTACCGGTATAGGAATGCAAATAATAAGTGCTTCGCCGGCATTAAATCCTCCCGGTGAAGGTCCCGGAATTGCTATTGGTAAGAACAGTATAGCTACAGAAGAAAACTCATTGGCCATTGGTTCGAATGCGACGATTATAAAGTGGTCTCAAAATTCGAATACACCTGAAGAAGTAATTAGTGCTTGGGCTATGGCAATTGGTACCAATGCAAGTGCAGCTGGGGAAGGAAGTATAGTTTTCGGTAAAGATGCTTTGACCGGGACCAGATTAAAATATGCTCCTATCGGCAATGGAGCATCTATCCAAGTTAGTTTGAATCGAGGAGCGGCGCATGCCATGGCGTTAGGGACTGCTGCTCAAGCCCAGACTATGGATTCTATTGCGATCGGCCATGAGGCTATTTCTGGAGCTTACTATGGAAAACGTATAGATGGTGCTTATCAATATGTCTCTAATAGCGGAATAGCAATCGGAAGAGGAGCGAAAGCTGTTAGCTCAGGAGGACGTTTACGCGGAAATGATGAAAAGAGTAATGATAGCGGTATCGCTATCGGCTATGAAGCGAAGAGCCATGGAGTGGGTAGTATTGTTTTGGGATATCAAGCGGAATCTTGGAATACGGCGAATATTATTATCGGATTTAAAGCTCACTCTAAACAGTTAATGGCTTCTCAAGATGGAGGAGCGGATCACCATCCTATTATGGGGGTAGCGATCGGCACGGAAAGTGAACTCAACGGTCGATTTGGTATTGCTATCGGTGCCAAATCTGAAGCCGGAGAGGGAAAGGTGTATGTAAACGGCTCAACTACACTTTTAGATTCGGGAAATGTGGCATTGGGCTACTCGGCAAAAGCCAACCAGTTTGGCTCGGTAGCTTTAGGTGCATGGGCAAAAACGGAACGAGATACGACTTCTTATCAAAAAAAAGAAGCTCCATATAGTAACATATTGCTATATGGTACTAATGATCCAACAAATGCGAATGTGCCCAATCCCAAAACAGGATCTCTCGTATTGGGATCTGTTGCGGTGGGAGGAATTTATACAGATATATTCCATCACCAAAAGCCGTTTCTTAGGCAAGTGACTGGTGTTGCGGATGGTACGGAAGCGACCGATGCGATTAATTTGAGGCAATTACAAGGTCTGGAGAAGAAGTTGACTGATGAATTTGGCTTGTCTGCAAATTTGAGCATTAAAGGTCAGAAAGGAACAAGTACAAAAGTTTTTTCTCTCGATGCTAACGATACTTTGACTTTTATCGGGGGAACTGGAATTGATATCAATGTAGATGTTGCTGATAAATCGATTACTTTTTCCTTGCATGACCAAGAAATAGCAACCAATAAAAATTTGCGTGGTCCGCAAGGACCGCAAGGAGAACCGGGCAATAGAGGACCGGCCGGGGATCCGGGACGCGGCATCAGTTCTGCCGAAGTGCGTGAGGACGGGAATCTCTACATTACCTACAGCGATGCGACAGAGGCGGTAAATGTCGGCAAAGTGCGTGGTGAAGACGGAGCTGCCGGAGACGGTTTCCAAGCCGAGGCCGGTAAGAATATAGTACTCGATACGGAAACTAAACCCGGAACGACCATCATTCGCACCCAAGAGGATGTGACTCATCGGCAAGTCACGGCGGACTCCTATCGCGTAGGTGAAATCGTTTACTTGGATCAACAGGGGCTTTCGGCAGGACAGCAAGTGATTCGAGATGTCGCTCCGGGAGTAAAGGATACCGATGCCGTCAATGTCGGACAACTGCGTGAAGTGGAAGCCGGAATCGCGGAAGTCGGTGAGAGTCTGAACCAATTGGAAGGACGTGTCGACGGTTGGTACGAAGAAAGTCGCAACGGACATGCCTTGAATGCCGCTTTGGCGGCTTTGAAGCCGGTATCATACAATGGCCGACAACGCACGCAAATCATGGCGGGCGTGGGCGGTTATCGCGGTAAACAGGCAGTGGCTTTGGGTGTCGGACATTATCGAGACACGGATACGTTCTTGCATGCTGGGCTAGCCTATGCGGGCAATTCCCACCTCATGTGGAATGCGGGCGCCAGTTGGCTCATCGGATATGTGGATAAGGAACAAGAGATCAGCGGAAAAGTAGGCATCGTGAAACGGCCGATCTACATGGAATTGGAACGCTTGCAACGGGACAATGCCGGTTTGCGTGCGCAGGTCCAAGACTTGCATGACGAAGTAGCAGAATTGAAGACAAAGGTAGAACGACTCTTGTCGGCGCACGGAAAGTAATAAGGTATAAAGAAAGCACTGCCAATATTGGCAGTGCTTTCTTGCGGGTGGACGTAGGATAGTGATTGGTTAGGGAGATGGAAAAGAAACGTCGCACCCTGACAGACTGAATGTTGATATTCATTAATGAGAATAAATATCATTAACATTTTAATGGATAGTCCGGAAATTGTCAATAGAAGATGTAAAGATCGGCAAAATGGATGAATTTGTCACCGAAAGAGGAAGATATTTCTAATTCTCTTGACCCTGTTTGATTTTCTGATATAATAATTGAGGTACCTTTAATTCAGTCCCGTGAGGCTGACAAGGAGTCGAATCAAGGAGATTTGGCGGCTCTTCGTGTCAGCGAAGAGCCTTTTTATATGGTACTGTGGGAGGGTGTATGAAACAGTATGTAGGGGTAGAGGAACGCTTGCCTTTATTGCAGACGATTCCATTGAGTGTTCAGCATTTGTTTGCCATGTTCGGATCGACGGTCCTGGTACCGTTTTTGCTGAAAGTGGATCCGTCGACGGCGCTTTTTATGAACGGTATCGGTACGCTTCTGTATCTTTGGATTTGTAAAGGGAAATTGCCAGCGTACTTAGGCTCCAGCTTTGCTTTCATTGCTCCGGTGTTGACGATTCTGTCCATGCCGGAATTGGGCGGATATGGAGCGGCACAAGGTGGCTTCATCGTTTTCGGCATTTGTTTTCTGCTCTTGTCTCTCGTGGTGCGAACTATCGGAGTGGGCTGGATCGATGTGTTGTTCCCGCCGGCTGCCATGGGCGCGATTGTTGCCATCATCGGTTTGGAACTCGCACCGACCG
>JAEZZT010000032.1 GCA_023418435.1 Bacillota bacterium
GATGAACCCGCACATTGGCGTTCAATTCTTGCATTGTTCAGTTTTCAAAGAACCGTGTCGCTGTATCCATGCGACTTGATTATATTAGCACTTGTTTTTTCTCCTGTCAAGTCTTTTGTATAGAAAAAACGAAAAAACTCAAAAATTTCACACATGAAAAAATGCAGCATCTTTTTCTATCGATGCTGCACATGCTTTTCACTATTCTTCTTCATCCAACTCATAGTCTTTCGCCATCCACTTTTTCGTCCCCGTAAAAGTGATGGTCAACCATTTCTGTACGGATTTTCCGCCCAAGACCTGATCAATTTCATCGCGTATGCGATCCAAATCGCTAATATCTTGAATCGGATATTTTTTCGCTATTAAGATATCGATCTCGATAAATTCTATCTTGCCATATCGTTGTACGGAACTTACATAGTCTTTGAAACCGTACTTTTTCATGAACTCGTCCATGACGATATGAACTTGATCATGCAGAGTGCTCGGTGCCATCCCCAAAATCTGTTTGATGGCCGGAACTAAAATGTTAATTGCGACCGGCATCATACTCAACGATAGAATAATCAGTATGACCGGGTCGACATAGAGTCCCAAGTAAGCATAGTCAGTCCGTTCCAGGAAATATGCCAGCAAGAAGCTGACAAACAAACTCGCCGCCAATGCTGCATCAACGAGCCAACTCATATTATCAAAATGCACCAAGCTGGATTTGAGCTTTTTATTTACTTTTTTTACATAAAAATAGTATCCGGAATTCGTGAATGTAAAGATTACTGCATACACAATCGCCAAACCGAAGTTCATGTGATGCCCACCGGTAAACACACTGGTAATCCCATTCAATAAAGCGTATACAACAATGATTAATGTAAAACCGCCTTCAGCCGCCAAGACCAACGGTTCAAATTGCCAATATCCGAACTGAAACTTTTTACTTGATTCGCGGGTCGTCAATTTTGAAGTTAGAATCATCAACATCTTGATGACCACCGCCACAAAAGAAAAAATCCCGTCAATCAAAATAGCTTGTGAATGTGTCATCAACCCGAACCAGGTAGCCCCCAAAGCGATCAGCATCATTAGCGCAGCGGACTGCCACAGTAATTTCTGCTCCAAGCGATCCTTTTCTTCCCAAGTCATCCTCGTGTTCATAAAATCTCCTATAGTTATAGTATTACTCCTTATTATATCACACCCTTTATTGTATAAGTATATCTATACATTTATTTTTTCATTTGCACATGCGCCGTCATTTCACATATGTCCGCATCCGCTAATGGTGAGATATTTTCAACGCGAACCGTCGCCCAAGGCGGTCCGCTTTCCCAAGCGTCGACGACTTCCAAGAGTTGGGTGTACGTTCCTTGTAGAGTAAAACTCATCCCCCGGATGTCCGCCTCCTTGTTTTGATCTTCCCAGGAAATAATTCGCACGGAAGATTTTTCTGCGATCTCAAGCCAAGGTACTCTTGCCGGCTTCTCTCTAAGCCCTTTCAATAATTCCGCACTTTTCGGAAAACGCAGTTCCTCGCTTGCCAATTCCCGACGGACTGTTTCTTTTTCCATTTGAAAATGATTTACTTCACGCTGCAAGTAAAATCCGGCAAACAGGAACAGGCAGATCAGTGCTAATTGCCACCAAAGCCTGCTTTCCTTTACTTTACGAAAAATCTCAGTCCGCTTCATTCTCTTTTTCCATATGCAGCACAAATTGACGGCTATCTTTAGCTTTGGCTTTATCCTTGTCCATCCGCATAGTTCCTTTCAGTCCCAATCTTTTTTCCAGATAAAGTTGCCACTGCTGCACTGCCTTCGTAGACGGACTGAATCCGGTCAACACGATTCTGCCCCCCTCCGAGCCGATTTTCTCCAAGTGCACATTTGCCGGACGACTGTCTGCAATGACGAGCAATACTTTGGCCCAGGAAAGTCTCTGCTTTTGTGCTCGGTTTTGTACAGCCATGAAGTCCGCCAATTCCTGATTGCGAGAACGCCAGTCTGCTAATTCCCGTTTCTGTTGTAGGAATAACGGCATCTCCTCTTGCATTAGCCGATACTTGTATGCTTCGGCGCCTACCCATAAGAGAGATACTACAAGCAGGACATTCAAAATATAATTGCGGACATTACCTACTCCAAGTGCCGTTGCCGACGATTCCCGCTCTGCCAAGAGAATTTTCAACTCCATGTCGGAAAGATTCTCTTCCGTGCACTGCAATAGCCCCTGCACTTCTTCCTGCCAGCCGGCCCATTCCGTTCGCCAAGGTGAAATTCTATCGATAGCCAGCCATTCTTGCCGTACTTTCTCTTCTTCCGCGACCACATGGTATTCGACAAATTCCATCCCCACTTCACGGGCAAGTTCATTTACTTTTTTTCGAACGGAGCGATAGGTTTCTTCGGCATCTTCCGGACTTGTCAACCACCGTTGCCAGACTTTCCCCTGAAGATACATCACCACCAGCACGGAATTTTCCAAAGGGTAAAATACGACCGCATTTGTCTCGAACAACAAACGCGCCCATGCATATTCTTCGGGGATGCCAATGATATGAGTGGCGCAAACCTCCGGCGTCTGTTTTCTTTTGTCCACTGCGACAGCCCAAATATGTTGATGTGTGCTACCATGTCTCTCCACTAAAAAATCAACTGCCGGTGCTGCCAAATCGGGAAACCAATTTTCCATTTCCCATTGCGCCATACTCGCGAGTTCTTGTCCGGATAGTTGCGGCACAATTTCCTCATGCCAATGCGTCGTCCCGGCCGGCAGAATCAGAACCAAATCTCCCGAATCATGACGCCAATTCCTTTCGTTCGCTGAGGATTTCCCCTCTTCTCCCTCAATAAATGCAAGTTCCTTTCCTCTCCAAACAGCCACTTTTTCATTGTCTATCCTCGCAATGATTTTCGCCTTGGATTTGCGCCCCTGCCACCAATTCATCCGCGTACCTCTTTGACTTTTACCTTATAAGGAACCGTTTTTTCGACATCAACCAGCCATCTTATCTTAACAAGCACACGCTCTTTACGAGCAGTGGAAATAATTTGACAACCGTTCTCCCGAGGGGAACAAGAAACTTCCAATACATCTGCTTGCTCTTCGGGAAATGCCAAGTGCCATACTTGCTCTTCTTCCGGAATTCCTTTATCGGCCAAATATGCCAATGCATAATTCCCGCCACTCTCAGCGGCATATCGCAAGCCTGATTTTTGCATATCCAAGGAACCGCTCGCCGACTCGATCCGTAGGTACAATAAAGCCAGGGTAATGACCCCTGCCAAGTAGAGTAAAAAAATGATGCTGAAAAAAGAAAAGGATCCCTTGCGGTCAGATGATTTCATAAATCTCTCCTACACGATATACCACTGGCAAAGGAATGATTGCCGTCTCGGAAAACCACGTTTGGCCTTCATATAGATAGGTATACCGATATCTCACCAGGCCCGACTCTTCAATGGAAAACAAAGTCTGCTCCTCGGTATTCCCCGGTTTCCATTGCGGGCTTTGTGCCGTCCCCGTTCCACCCGTCGTAATCGGTTGTTCCTGACCATTGCGCAAGACAAGATACAGGCGTTCTCGTGCAGACAACGCATGAGGAAGACCATTGGGCAAGAGAAATCGATATTTATTTTTCCTACCCATGGTGGTCTGCGGAGTTGCATTGCGCAAGTATGCATTCATGGTCATCGATACAAAGCGACTCTCGTCCAACACATGTAAATGAAGAACCAATGTATGCACACCTTGCCAAGTCACCTTTACCATCTGCACGGTTATACTACAGATCAGCGCTGCCAAAAGCAGTGTCAACAAGTATTCAAAAAGTATCCAGCCCTGTCGTTTGATCAACACTTTTCCTCCTTGGCAGCCACAAGGTATATCTAAACTCCTCTTTTTCTCCCTTTCCTTGTACACGATATTCACGAATCCGCTCGTACTTATTTTCATGAATCCGTACAGTAAGCATGATGTTTTGGCCATTCATATTCTTTATTTCGGAGCTTTCGGCAGGCCAAACTCCCCGGAGGTAATCTCCTTTCAATTCTTCCACCTTTTCCTGCACTGCAAACCAAAGCAATTGCCTTTCCTGACTTTTGCCGACTTGTTTCGCTAGAAAAACAGTGCCTGCGGCTATCGTCACAAATAAAAACGCAATCAACAGAAGAATCCACAAAAAGGACGGAAGGATCCAACCCGAACGACTCCTCATGACGCTATCCTCACTCGACCTGTTTGCGCGCTGATAATAATTCTTTTGCGGAGTCCATGCCTATTTTCCAAGACAATTTGATAGGTGCTTCCCGGCAATCGCACGACGCGGCCATACTCCTGAAAAGTCATTTCGTAATTATTGGGGCTTGCAAAAGAAATCCCTTCCGGCAAAACTTGTCGCTTTACCAATTTCAATCCCTGCCACACTTCACACTGTCGCTTCCGTCCGTGAACACGAAAAATTCCCACATCCGTTCCCGCACTGCCCCGAGAAATGGACTGAGCCTGATGAATCATCCCAACCACTTGTTGAGTCGCTAAGTGCAAGCGAAATGCCGTCCACGATTTCTCTCCTTGCCAAGCAATGCCCAGGCCTATAACGCTTACCAAGGCCAGAACGACCAGGTATTCCATGAGCAGGTATCCCGCTCGCAATTGCCCCTTCATAGCCGGCCTCCCTCTTGCGCGCACCGCATGACCCATGTCGCCAGCACCAGAAAAGGGCCGAACGGTATCGGCTCAGATCTTTTCAACGACTTGCACAAATGTCCGAAAAGGGCATAACTCAATCCCAATGTCGCCGCCAATACCAGCATCCATGCACCATTCAGCGGTTCCAGCCAAGTGGCCAAGCCCATGGCCAAAAGCACATCCCCCAGTCCCATTTTATCGGCAGAAAGAAAGTACAATATTCCCATCATACTGCCAATCATGATAACCGTGATGACATGTGTCAACCATACATAGTGCCACCAAGCGGCTACTATGCCACCGATTCCCAAAAGGAAGGAGATCCGAAACGGCAACACGCGATAGCGCCAATCCACCAAAGCAGCACAACAACCGACCAAGTACAGGCACCAAAAGCTCCAGCCGGCATGAGGATAATGCGCCATTTGCAACCATGCCAGCGCACCGCCACCGACATATGCATACTCCCAAAAATCAGGTCGAATCGGCAAGGGCGGGCGACCGGGCCACCAAGATGCTCTCTCCAAGCGATAGAGATGGACCCAGCCGGTCACCAACCACGAGATTAGCGGGACAGTCAAAAGAATCCCTACATACATTTACTTTTTGTTGCCGAAAGACGAGTACGTCACTCCATCGAACTCACAAGTAACTTCCCCTGTACTTGCCAGCTTCGATGTATCATAAGAACTCCCCGCCGGAGCTTCCGGAACAAATTGCAAATATCCTTTTTTCCCATCCTCTGTCGTTACCAAAGCATTCAAGCTTTCCGGATATTTGCCATGATCCACTCGATAAATTTCTACCGCTGTTCCTATGGTACTGAGCTCCGTTTGTATTTTGGCAACTTTAGCCGTATCGGTGACTCCGGTGAACTTCGGTATTACGATGGTTGCCAAAATGCCGATAATAGCAATTACGATCAACAATTCGATCAATGTAAATCCACTTCGTTTTCGTGCGCTACTTTTCCCTGTCATATGAGCCTCCTTACCAATACATAGGCGCGGTAATCGTATCCAACATGGGCAACAAAATACTGGCCATCAAAAATCCTACCCAGGCTCCTACCATAGCAAGCACCAATGGACCAATGCGATTGCGCCAACGCTGCAAACGAATCCGCACTTCCTCACTATAAAAATCAGCAGCCTCTTCCAGCAATTCGGCCAATCTGCCACTTTCAATTCCCACCTCCATCATATGTACTAACACCGGATCGGCCAATGCATGGCGAGACAACGCTTGACTTGGATTGACTCCGTTGGCAATTTCCCGGATTGCCATCTCCACTTCTCGGATCAGAAATAAATTTCCCGTCACAGCGACCGCAGAGCGGATACTCACCAATAAATCCGCTCCACTATGCAACAATAACGCCCAAGTTCGTACCAATCTTTCGTAACAGTAATAGCGATACACCGTGCTCCACCAACACCATTTGCTGAGTAACAACCGCCCCGCTCCTCTGCGGAAATACAAGGCAGCCGCTCCCATCGACACCGCTACAGCAAGCAACCACCATATGCCGTACTCCCGCAAATAATTACTTATGGCTAAGAGCCATTTGGTCATACCGCTTGTTTCCACATTCCATTGTTGCAGCATTTCCCCAAACAAAGGCAAAATCCAAAAGAACGATATCCATGCGACCGCCAAAGCCAAGATTACTACCATGAACGGATAGGTAAGTGCAGCCTGCCAAGCCGCTCTGTACTTCTTTTGGCGACGATAATGTTTTTCCAAATACTGCAGGTTTTCCGTTAATGTCCCCGCATTTTCACCGATTCGAACCAACTGTACGCAAAGTTCCGGGAAACACTCCGCTTTCCCCATCATTTGCGACAGGGAATATCCTTCTTCGATTCCTTGCGCCATATAGCGGTGAATGCGGCGGTATTCTTCTTTCTTCATCTTGCCCAACAATTCCAATGCTTTCACAATATCCACGCCGGCTTCCGTCAACGCACCGAATTGTTTCAACCAAATCGTCAGTTCCGCCAACGGCCAACACTTCCGACGAAGCGACCAACGCCGGCACTCGCTTATATCCAACACCTGCCACTCTTTGCTGCGCAATGCTTCCGCCAATTCCTGTCGAGATTCTGCCGGTTCTTTGCCCTGCATGCGTTCTCCAGTCCGACGGTGCACGGCTTGATAGGTATACCATTTCATAACTCAGACCACGGAATGAATTCGGGCTCGTTCCGGCATACTCTTCATATAGCTTGGGATTTGTCTTTCTTTCCCCTCACGAACCAAGTGAGCCAACGCTTGATTCCAAAAGACAAAATCCCGTTCCAAGCATCTCTTGGCACCCGTTCCTCGCCACCTTTGCACGGCCACAAATCGTAAAATGGCTGCCAATTGATAGCGTACGACATCCTGCTTGGCCAAGGGAAAGGCGTGGATCATTCTGCCGATGACATCCATGATGCTTCCGCCATGAACCGTCGCCAAGACCAAATGTCCCGTCTCCGCCGCCAAGAATGACGTTGCCAGAGATGTTTCATCACGCAATTCTCCCACCACAATGACATCGGGATCCTCTCGCAAAGCTGCCCTCAAACCGGTGGCATAATCCGGTACATCACTACCGACGATTCTTTGACGAATGCAACAGCGCTTTGCCTGCACAAATAATTCCGGAGGATCTTCCAATAGCAATATATGGGCCTCCCTGGATGCATTCATTGCTTCGACAATTCTCCACAGCGCAGTCGTCTTGCCGCTTCCGGTGGCCCCACCGATAATGACCAAGCCGGTCGGTAAGCGAGATACCTCTCTCAAGATAACCTCATCTCTATCTGCCGGCAAATCCGCGGGTGCGTGCAAAATTCTGATATTCCCCTGATACGCAC
>JAEZZT010000040.1 GCA_023418435.1 Bacillota bacterium
GAGCGCAGCGGCTTGAACGGTTTCGATCTCCGCTTGAGGCAGACCCATCTTGGTAGCAATATCGGTAGCGATATGCGCGACTTGGATAGAATGCGAGTACAGGCGTTGACTTTTTTGTTGCAACAGAAATAAGAACGGCTCAATGACCCGCTCCAATCGACGCTTATCCTTTTTATATACGGCATCGCTGTGCAACAAGTTCAACATGAACATACTATCTACCTTCACTTCATTTACTTATGTTCATTATACTCCATTCCGCAGTGGAAAAACATGGAAAATTCTCTTTCATCCTATGCAAATTTTATATAGAGTAATTATAAAAAATGCTTGACAAGCTTCCGGGCCTTACTTACAATGAGGGCACGTCGATCGGGTCTGTGGTTGAAAGTCGATGCCAGTCGCAGGCGAAACGACCCACGTAAGAAAACAGAAGTTTTTGAGCATGGTGCGGCTTAGGGGTAAGACCTGCCGGGCAAACCGAGAGGGTGAGTAGTGAGGGGGACTGAGCGAAATCTCCAGCAGGCGAGTGTGGGGGCAAAGACCAGGTCAGCCGATCGGCGCCACTTGACAAAAACGCAATCATTGGGTATGATGATTGAAAATTATGAATATAAAAATACAATGAACAAAGAAAGTAATGAGTAAATTTTTCTACAGAGAGGGTAGGCCTTGGCTGGAAGCGTACCTGTGAAATTACTGATGAAGTGCCTTTGGGAGTAGAAGTATAGAATTTCAGTATATATTTCCGTCCGGTCACGTTACGACTGAAGAGATACAGCTATCTGTCAAGCAGAGTGGAACCGCGTTCACACGCCTCTGCATAGGATGGCTTTTTCATTTTTCAAATTAAAGTAGAGGAGAGCATATGTGGAAACGTATTCGAAATGATATTCGCGTCGTCTTTGCCCGAGATCCGGCAGCTACCCATTTTTTGGAGGTGGTGCTATGTTATCCGGGATTGCATGCCATTTGGTGGCATCGCCTGGCGCATTTTCTATATCGTCATGATTGGCGCGTAGCCGCGCGTTGCGTTTCGCATTGGTCCCGTTTTTGGACGGGGATCGAGATCCATCCGGGAGCCGTCCTGGGCGAAGGGGTATTCATCGACCATGGCGGCGGCGTGGTGATCGGCGAAACGGCCGTTGTCGGCAACAATGTCACCCTCTACCAAGGGGTGACATTGGGCGGCACCGGCAAGGAGCGCGGCAAGCGCCACCCGACTCTCGAGGACTATGTCGTCGTGGCATGCGGTGCCAAGGTGCTCGGTTCGTTCACAGTGGGCGAAGGCGCCAAGATCGGCGCCGGCTCCGTCGTCTTGAAACCGGTACCGCCGCATAGCACGGTGGTAGGGATTCCGGGGCAGGTGATTGCCGGCAACGATATTCCGGCGCTGCATCTCGAAGACAATGAGGAAGAAGAAGTGAATTTGGATCACTCCGTCTTACCGGATCCGACCAAGGAAAAAATCAATGAACTGAAAGATAGATTGGCTTACTTGGAAGATCGTTTAGCAAAATTGGAGGAAGAAAATGAGAAACATTCAAGTGTATAATACTTTGACGAAGAACAAGGAAGATTTCAAGCCCTTGGAGGAAGGCAAAGTCAAAATGTACGTGTGCGGGGTCACTCCTTACAATCATCCCCATATCGGCAATGCCAGACCCTTCGTGACCTGGGACGTGATTCGCCGTTTTCTGGAACATATCGGCTACGAAGTCACGCATATCCAAAATTTCACTGACGTAGATGACAAGATTATCAATGCCGCACGCTTGGAAGACAGCTCGTGGGACGTGATTTCCGGACGCTACATCAAGGCGTACTTCGATGCGATGGATCAATTGCATGTTCGCCGTGTGGATCGCTATCCCTTGGTGTCCGAGCACATGGAAGATATCATCGCCATGGTACAGGGGCTGATCGACAAGGGGCATGCGTACGAACTCAATGGAGATGTGTATTACGATATTTCCACTTTTGAAGACTACGGTCGCTTGAGCGGCAGAAATATAGAAGACATGTTGGCCGGTGCACGCGTGCAGGTCAATGACGAAAAGCGCAATCCCGGCGATTTTGCCTTGTGGAAAGCGGCGAAACCGGGTGAGCCGGCTTGGCAGAGTCCGTGGGGAGAAGGCCGCCCCGGCTGGCATATCGAATGCTCGGCGATGAGCACCAAGTACCTCGGCGATACTTTCGATTTTCATGGCGGTGGCAGTGATTTGATCTTCCCGCATCATGAAAATGAAATCGCCCAATCGGAAGGTTGCACGGGACATCATTTCGTCAACTATTGGTTGCACAATGGGTTCATTACCATCAATCAGGAAAAAATGAGCAAGTCGTTGGACAATTTCTTCCTGGTCAAGGATATTCTCGAGCAATACAGTGCGGATGCATTGCGCTACTTCCTGATCTCCACTCATTACAGAAGTCCGCTCGATTTCAGTGATGAGCGCTTGGACGAAGCGGAACGTACGTTGGCAAGAGTGGTCGGTGCCGTTCGGAAAGCCCAGCAGAGTTTGGCACAGGCCGGCACGGGAACACCGGCGGACAGCACCTTGGCCAAAGAAGCTGAAGCGGCTTACGAGGAGTTTCTGGCGGCGATGAGTGATGATTTCAATACGGCTCTGGCCTCCGGCGTACTATTCACCTTGGTCAAGAAGTTGAATATTTACTTGGCGGAAGAAGAACATCATCGCGAAGTGTTGGAAAAGGTCCTACAAGTCTTGCAGGATATGACGGAAGTCTTGGGAATCCTGCCGCAAATTTGGGAACCGGAAAGTGTTTCCGACGAAGCCTATCGCGCCCTGATGGAAACGATTCTGGAAATTCGTCGCGAAGCCCGCGCACAAAAACAATACGCCATTGCGGATGCGATTCGGGATCGCTTGAGTGCCATCGGCATCAGCATTGAAGACGGACCGGAAGGAACGGTGTGGAAACGCAGTGAACTTTAAGCGGTACTTGGAGCTCCGCGAGCGGGCGTTGACGGAATTGGCACAGGGGGAGCGTACGGAACGAGAGCCGGACATGCAGAGTCTGGCGTTTCTGGGAGATGCGGTGTACGGTGTGTATATCCGCCGG
>JAEZZT010000105.1 GCA_023418435.1 Bacillota bacterium
CCCCAAGGATCCCAATGCCAGTATCGATAAGTAGACGCGCATTTCCGTGTCTTTATAAATCGCTCGCCAACCTTTGACCCAACCGACATAGTAGAGACCATAATTGCCGCCGGA
The DNA here is from genome assembly GCA_023418435.1 of Bacillota bacterium. Classification (GTDB taxonomy): domain Bacteria; phylum Bacillota; class Negativicutes; order Veillonellales; family Negativicoccaceae; genus JAEZZT01. Next base: position 115 of record JAEZZT010000105.1, read on the forward strand.
AATAATCATAAACGCAATGAAAATCCATTGAATCAGATAATTGTCCGCATAGACGAAAGTCCCGTCCGAATGAGCGGCAAAACCACCGGTAGCAATGATGGACATGGAATAATTAATGGCTTCGAATAGTGACATTCCTGCCGCCCACAAGAGAATGGTCAATAATAAAGATAAAAGGAAGTAGATTCCCCACAAAGTCAATGCATAGGCTTGAATACGCGGCATGATTTGGCCGTAACCGTTGATCGTGGCCTCCGCATTAAATAAGTAAGTGGCTTCGATCCCCAGACTCTTGAGAAAAGCCAGCAACAAAATAATGATCCCCATCCCGCCGAACCAATGAGTCATACTGCGGTACAGCAGTAATGATGAGGGCAGACTGTCCACATCGAGAAGGACGGTAGCACCTGTCGCCGTAAATCCGGAAACGGACTCGAAAAGTGCATCGACTACATGAGGCAATTGTCCGGAAAAATAATATGGCAATGCGCCCAATAAAGACGCCAGCAGCCAGGTAAAGGAAACAATGACAAAGCCCTGGCTCAAGGTAATGGACAGGGATTGTCTGCCGTTGCGATACAAAAGGTAACCGATGAGCACACTGATCAGCGAGGACTCCAAGAGCGCCCAAATAGGTTCTCCTATGACGATTCCGTAAAGAAATGGAATGAACATTCCCAAGGAGAACACCATAACCAACTTGCCGACCATGTTGAATACTACACGTAATTTATTATTCATGTCTAACCTTCCATGAATGAGATCACTTTTTTGCTGTATTCCGGCAAAGTAAAGAGTACGATTCGATCGCCTTCCTGGCACACGGTGGAACCGTTCGGCACGATCGTTTCGTCACCGCGTACTACGGCGCCCAACAGCGTGCTGCCGGGTAAGGTGACGCGTGACAGCGGTCGTCCGACCAACGGATTTTCCGCACTCAACTCCATCTCCAGCGCCTCCGCTTTGGAGTCTTCAAAACTGCTGACAGTTAGCAACTCTCCTTTGCGAATCTGGCGAAGGATTTCCGTCGATGTCACCAGGCGCGGCGAAAAAACCGTGTCGATCCCGACCTGTTCCATCAAAGGAATATATTCCGGTCTGCCGACACGTACAAATGTTTTTTGCACACCGAAATGACGCGCCATCAAAGCCACCAGGAGATTGAGTTTATCATCATCCGTCAGGCAGACGACCGCATCATTGTCCCCCACCTCTTCTCGTCGCAGGAGATCGACATCCGTACCGTCACCGCAAATTACCATGGTATTGTCCACCATGGCGGAAAGCATTTCACAGCGCTCATACTGTTTTTCAATGACTTTGACCGTATAACCTTCCTCTTCCAAAAGAACGGCCAGATTTCTGCCGATCAAACCGGCGCCGACGAGCAAGATGCTTTCGGCCTTGGCTTTGCCGTTGGTGCGGGATAAATTCTCCTCGATCTTTTCGACTTCACTGCGACTGCCGAGGAAAAATACATTGTCCAATAATTGGATTTCGTCATCCCCATTGGGAATGATCATGCGACCATGGCGCAGTATCCCGACAACCAACATCGTCGGCGACAAATTCAGATCTCGGATACGTTGTCCCACCATTTCTTCTTGATCGCGCGCTTTGATTTCAATCAACCGGACCTTGCCGTTGGCAAAATCTTCCACGTCCAGAATATTGGGCGTCTTGAGGATTTGCAAAATCTCATGGGCCGTTACCATTTCCGGGTTGATGACCAAGTTCAAACCCAGATGACTGAAAACTTCCGTTCTTTCCCCGCGGATATACTCATTGGCCCGTACTCTGGCAATCGTCTGCGTCGCGCCCAACTGCTTGGCAACATAGCAGGCCAAAAGATTCACTTCATCACTATTGGTGACCGCCACAAAAAGAGAGGCATCTTCCATGCCGATATCCGCCAGGAGATCGGGATTGGCGCCATTTCCTTCTACGACCAATACTTCCAAATTATTTTGAATCATGTTGAGACGCTCGATACTGCTCTCGATAACGATCACATCATGCTCTTCTTCGGATAGTTTTTGAGCCAAAGTATAGCCTACTTTGCCGGCTCCAATAATGACAATCTTCATAATTTACCTTTCTATCAATTCCGTACCCGATTCCGTTTGGCGAACCAGGTTCTCTTTCATCAGATGCCCCAATGCGCGCTTGAATGCCGCCTTCGTCAAACCGAACTGCTGACGAATTACCGGCGGCGTACTGGCGTCATTGTAAGCCATTTTACCGCCCTTCGTTTCCAAGTAGGCAAGAATGTTTTTGGCATCCTCTTCGATGGCGAATTCTTTTTGTCGACGCAACGAAGCATTCACTCTGCCGTCTTCCCGCAAGTAAGTCACCCGCGCGGTCAATTTCTCACCGACGCGAAGACGATGATCCCATTCAATTTTATGAATGAAGACGATATTTCTTTTCGGGGTAATCCCGAGTGCACCGGCATCGATAATATCATAAATGGCAACCGTCACCGAATCTCCCCGTTGAAGTTCCGTAGCCGGCTTGGCCAACGCATTCATCTCTTCCGAAACATTCATCGTCACCGCCAAGCGGCCGGATTTGTCTTCGTAAAGTTTGACCCAGACATGTTCCCCTACTTGCAAATTCCCTTTCATTTCGGCAAAAGGCATGAAAATACCGCGTTCGGTTCCCACGTCGACAAATGCACCGAAACGAGTTTTATTGATGACCGTAACATAGGCGATTTGCCCGACTTGAATGCGAGGCAATCTCATGCTCGCCGTCAGACGACCTTTGGGATCGTGGTATAAAAATACGCGCACGACATCCCCCACTTGAACGGCCTCGGTTTGCTGATCGGGATGCAAGAGAATGTCATCGGAAGTCGATCCCGTCTCCGCATCCAAGAAGGCACCGACTTCTCCGATTCTCGCCACTTTGAGTTCGGCAATTGTATTTTCCGTATATTTCATCCTATTCCCCTGTCACTTCTTTTTCGATCTCGGCATCGCCCCACATACTGTCCAAGTCGTAGAACTCACGCTCTGCCGGAGTGAAAATATGAACAATCACATCACCGAAATCCTGGAGGATCCAAGCGCCTTCCCGATACCCGTTTTCACGGAGCAACGCCACACCTGCTTCTTTCATTTTTTCCGTAATTGCATCGGCAATGGCCTGGGCGTGCTTTTTATTGCCCGCATTCATCAAGACAAAGTAATCCGCCAAAGCCGTCAATTCCGTGACATTCAGCCACTTAATGGAAGTTGCCTTCTTGTCCTCCGCCACTTGTACCAATTGATCTGTTAATTGATTGATATCCACTTTATTCCACCTTTCCGTCATCTTTCATAATTACGCCAATAATATTTTGCATGCCGATGGGATCCGGATCCCAAAAAGCCAAATTATTCTGTATTTTTATTTCGCCGGGAGAAATGAAGTATGTCCATTTATCCGCCGGCAGTCCGGACAGAAAATAGGTCAATTGCGCGGCATCCCAAGCATTGATATTCGATTGCACTTTGCTCCAGGAGCGGTACACGAAAACGGCATTGAGCAAACGATAATGATGCTGCCATTTCTTCGCCAAGGTTTTGATAAACCGCTGTTGACGTTGTACTCGCTGCAGTTCCCCGTCATTTCCCTGACGATAGCGCAGGTAGGCATAGGCCTCCTGTCCATTCAGCTCCGCATAGCCTTGCTTGAAATTGATATCCGGACGGCCATCCGTTTCATGGTACATGTCCTGCTCCACATACAAGCCCAAGAGGCCTTTGTTATCAACCCAGGACACGAAATTGGCTTGATCGAATTGGACATAGTAGGGAATAAAAATATGGAACAAACTCTCTACTTTCGTTTTTAGGAGTGCCATACCTCCCATGCGATATGCCAGGCGCAATGTATCGAGGTTCTCTTTCTCTTTTTTCTCCGTCAACGTATTCGGCAGCAGAGAAATAACCCCCGCTTGCTCTTTTTTCTGATTGATAGCAGCCAACACGATCGTATCCGCCTCGGCCGGAGCTTGATTATCCGCACCGACTACCAAAATATAGATGGGCGTATCCGACGTATCCTGGCGCACCGCTTTTTGACCGGCCTCGGTACGATGTGAAGCATACCACCATCCTGCCAGAACCAACAGCCCCAAAAAGGCAATCAGCAAAAGAAAGATTTTGAGCCAATTCCTTCTTTTAGGAGCCCTTCTTTTCTGACGCATTCTTACATTCTTTTTCATTACTTCCTCGTATTTCTATTTCTAAACTTTGACGTGCACGCAATGTTTGCGGATGAACTTTTTTATTCTCTTCCCGCAAATGAGCAATCGTGCTGTCCATCGCCGCCAAAACGGCTCGATCCAAATCCTCAACCGCCATCCGACGCAACTCTTCCACACCGGGAAAATCCCTCGTCGGTTCGATATAGTCGGCCAAAAAAATGATTTTTTCAAGCTTCGACATATTCTCTTTCCCCATGGTGTGATGGACTACGGCAGAGAGGATATCCGCATCATGAATGCCATAATGTTCGGCAGCATAGACCGCCCCGGCAGGTCCATGCAGGAGCGCTCGCGACTGCCATATATCCGGATCCGACACCTTGTCTTGTGCCAGGAGTTCCTGCATTTCCGCCAAACTCAATTCCTTCGCGCAATCATGTACCAATCCGGCCAGGTAGGCCTTTGCGGCATCCTCACCATAGCGTTCGGCCAATTGTCGAGCCGCTGCGGCCACACCCAACGTATGGGCAAACCGTTTTGCGCTCAAGCGCGCCTGTAAATCTGCCTTGATCATTTCTTCCATCATTTCTTCCTCATACACATTATGCTCACGGAGCCATTTTTCTACTGCCGCAGGTACCAAGTAGCGAATGGACTTGCCCTGTTGCAACCGCTCTCGCAAATCGGTCGCTGAAATTTCCAATTCCGGCGTATGCAAGCAATAAATTTTTCCTTGGTACTGTTCGCTCAGTTCGCGAATCACCTCATTCAGATTTTCATCATAATGAGGACGTAACGCCGCCAAGAATGAGCAAAGCTCCATCAATTCGTCTATATATTTCCAAGTATGTAACTGCAAGAGAGTATCCGTGCCGACAATAAAGTAAAACTCCGTATCGTCCGGAAAAATTTCGTGAAAATATCGCAAGGTATCCACCGTATACGATGGGCCCTGCCGTTGCAACTCCACATCCGAAGATTCAAAGTGAGGATTGTCCGCAATGGCCAATTCCACCATTTTTTGCCGATTTTCATTCGTCGCTATCCCCACTTGACTTTTATGCGGCGGATGGGAAGCCGTCACGAAAATAATTTTATCCAAACCATATTCTTCACGGGCTGCTTCCGCGATGATTAAATGTCCGATGTGAATCGGATTGAACGTGCCGCCGAAAATGCCGATTTTTTGCCCTACCCGATGAGCCATGTAATTCCTCCATAAATAATGAACCAACCGATGAGCAAAATACCGCCTAAGTATAGCCAAGACTTGGTTTCATAAAAACCTTTTTCTGTGGATAAATGGTAGTGCAGCCACCATTTGCAATTACGAACGAATTTGTCCATGGCCATATAAACGATACTGATAGGTCACCAAGGCTTCCAGCCCCATCGGTCCGCGGACATGAGATTTCTGCGTGCTGATGCCGATCTCGGCACCCAAGCCGAACTCAAATCCATCCGTAAAACGCGTCGAAGCATTGGCATACACGGCTGCCGCATCCACATGCTGCATGAATTCCTCAATCGCTTGTGGATCTTCCGCTACGATACATTCGCTGTGACGAGTGCCGTAACGCGCAATATGATCCAATGCTTCCTGTTCATTCTGCACTATTTTTACCGAAAGGATCAAATCATTGTATTCTGTTGCCCAATCGGCCTCCGTTGCTTGTTCGATGCCGGAAATCAGTCGGCAGGTTTCTTCATCACCGCGGATTTCCACTCCCGCTGCTTGCAATTCGGGCACCAATTTTTCCAACAAATTCTCCGCAATTTCTTGATGAATCAAAAGAGATTCGATCGCATTGCAGACGGAGGGGCGTTGGACTTTCGCATTCATGATGATGGGAATGGCTTTGGCCAAATCGGCGCTTTTATCCACATACACATGGCAAATGCCGCTGCCCGTTTCGATGACCGGTACCAAGCTGTGCCGAACGATGTAATCGATCAAGCCGGCACCGCCTCGCGGGATCACCAAATCGATGCAGTCCCTCATGGAGATCAATTCCCCGACCACTTCATGCTCCAATGAAGTTACCAATTGTACGAGTTCCACCGGCAATTGATGTTCGGTCAGCGCTTGACGGATACAATCGGTGAGTGCCGAATTGGTATGTAAAGCCTCTTTTCCGCCACGCAAAATGACCGCATTCCCGCTCTTCAGCGCCAACGTAGCGGCATCGATAGTCACATTGGGACGAGCTTCATAAATCATCAAAAT
>JAEZZT010000046.1 GCA_023418435.1 Bacillota bacterium
TTGCCCTTAAATAATTTATTTTTCTATGTTACACTATACTATATTACAAAAAGCATGACTCAGGTCGACAGAAAGGATATCTATGGATTGGTTGTATCCATTCATGGAGGACTGGGGCTATTGGGCTCTTTTCGCTACCATGGTATTGGAAAATATGAATATTCCTATTCCCAGCGAAGTCATCTTGGGATTTGCCGGATTTCTGGTGTCGCGCGGTATTTTCGATTATTGGATGGCCGTCCTGATCGGGACCTTGGCCGGCTTGGTCGGTTCACTGGCCTCCTACGCACTCGGCTACTACGGCGGGCGTCCCCTATTGCTCCGTTACGGCGACAAAGTCTGGTTGCCGCGACGCAAACTCCAGGCCGCCGATGATTGGTTTCATCGCTACGGTGGAATTTCCGTATTTACCGGTCGACTCTTGCCCGGTATTCGGACTTTTATATCGCTACCGGCAGGGATGGCCAAGTATCCGTTGCGACCTTTCATTTGGTACACTATTTTAGGTACGATTCCATGGACCATGCTCTTAGTATGGGTCGGTTTCCAACTCGGCGAACATTGGGAAGCCATGTTGGAGTATGATGCCGAGATCATCTTTGCTTCGCTATGTCTCGCTGCACTTATTTACGTTCTCCACGCATGGTACCGCCGCTATAAAAACAAAAAGGATGGTATACATAGATAATGAAATCGTTTTCACAGCGTACCGCAGTTTATATCGGTGCGCTTTTCTTCTTTTGTTTGATCGTTTATACATTGGGAAATAGTTGGCCGCTCACGGATCCGGATGAGCCGGTATATGCACAGACTGCCAAAGAAATGCTTTTCTCGGGAAATTTTCTCTCTCCGCAAATCTATGGCGTGTTTTGGTATGACAAGCCGCCATTGACGTATTGGAGCATTGCGGCCTCATTTTCCGTATTCGGTATTTCCGAATGGGCGGCGCGCTTGCCCTCGGCGTTGGCGGCAGGTGCCTTGGTCTCCTACTTGGCTTGGACATGGCAGCGTCGGCACGGTCGGCAAATCGCTTTCAGCGGAGCACTGATATTGGTGAGCATGTTGGAGTTTACCTTGCTCGCACATGCTTCGGTCACGGATATGTGGTTGGCGTTGTTCTTGACGATTTCTCTGCTCGGTGTACTGGAGAAACGAACCGTCCTGCCGTACATCGCCTCCGGTCTCGCCGTGCTGACCAAGGGGCCGATCGGCTTTTTCTTCCCCTTTGTGCTGCTCTGCTGGTCGGCCTACTTGGCGAGGAATACTCGCGTATTTCGCGAAATGCGACTGGGGCGCGGTATGTGCATCGCACTTGCGGTGGCTGCGCCTTGGTATATATACATGACCGTCGTGCACGGCGATCCTTTTATTCAAACCTTCCTCGGCTACCACAATGTCACCCGATTTCTCTCGCCCGAGCATCCGGCGGCCCATGCTTGGTGGCGATATATTCCGATTTTGCTGGTCGGCGCCATCCCCTGGACGATGTACTTGTTGCCGGCCGGCAAAAGAATCTATCACCGGGCGAGTCCGGATGAAAAATATTTGGCCGGGTGGGTAGCCATCGTCTTTCTCTTCTTTTCTCTCTCCGCGACCCAATTGACGTCCTATATTCTGCCGCTTTTCCCGCCCTTGGCTCTCCTGATTGCGCACGCCTTGCCCACACTTTCCGGCAAAATGACTCGCTGTATTCAGTTCGTGGATTTGCTGGCGATTATCGGCATTTTCTACTTCATCTATGCAGAAAGTTTCCCCGGAGCCGGTACCGAGTTGAGTGCCCTCCGGTCGGCCGTTTTTTTCAGCATTCCCTTTGCCTTGCGAATCGTTTGGACATACTTGCGCCCTCGACAGATAGAAGCTCACCTGGTGCCGGCATTGATCCTGACTTGTCAACTGGGCCTTTTTCTCTACACGGCACCGGCTACGGATCTGGCTCACCATTATTCCGTCAAAGAAGCCGTTCCCGTGATTCGGTCATTACCCGCCGATGCACCGCTGTATATCGATCCGTTTCTCCGTCCGGGAGTAGCGTTCTATACCGATCGTTACGGCCAACCTTTGCCCAAGTCTCAGGCGGCAATCACACCGCATGGCATTCGCATTCTCCAGACCAAAAAATTGACGAATCGACCGGCTCGCATCTTTTATCAAGATGCCTACATCACTATTTGCCAATAAAATTCCAAATAAAAACAGCACCTTTCTCCTTCTCGGATCGAGGTGCTGATTTTTTATGCCTTATTTTTCATTGCTTTGTAACGTGCGTTTTTGTCCAAAATTCGTTTTCTCATACGAATGGCAACCGGAGTTACTTCGACCGTTTCGTCATCATTGATCCACTCCAACGCTTCTTCCAGAGAAAATCTCCGCGGCGGTGTCAAACGAATCGCTTCATCGCTACCGCTGGCACGCATGTTGGTCACATGCTTTTTCTTGCAGGGATTGACATCCATATCATTTTCACGGGAGTTTTCGCCGACAATCATGCCCTCATAGACTTTTTCGTTCGGGCCGAGGAATAGTGTTCCGCGCTCCTCAATATTGTGCAATCCGTACGGGGAGGTTTCACCGGCTTCAAACGCCACCAAGGCACCGCGCGTACGGGTCGGAATGTCTCCCTTATGCGGCGCATAGCCATGGAACACATGGTACATCACGCCATTGCCCTTGGTGTTGGTCAGGAACTCGCTGCGGAAACCGATCAGACCGCGGGCCGGAATGATGAATTCCATCCGCAAATAGCCGGACAATTCCTGCATGCTGACCAATTCCGCTTTGCGCGGCCCCAAACTTTCCATGACCGTGCCCATAAACTCTTGCGGTACATCTACATTCAAGCGTTCCAACGGCTCGCATTTCTGGCCGTTAATCGTTTTGTAGATAACGGTCGGCTTGCCGACTTGCATTTCATAACCTTCACGACGCATCATTTCAATAAGAATGGACAAATGCAATTCCCCGCGGCCGGAGACTTTGAACGAATCCGCCGAGTCGGTTTCTTCTACTTTCATCGCCACATTGGTTTCCACTTCTTTGAAAAGTCTGGCGCGCAAGTGACGACTGGTCACGTATTCGCCTTCTTTGCCGGCAAACGGACTGTTATTGACCGAGAAAATCATCGACAATGTCGGTTCGTCGATATTGATTGCCGGCAAGGCTTCCGGATGCTCCGGATCGGTCACGGTCTCACCGATATTGATATCCTTGAAGCCGACCATGGCGACAATGTCACCCATATGCGCATCATTGGTCTCGACTCGTTGCAAGCCGTTGTAGACATAGAGACGTCCCAATCGATCCTGACGGAGCTGGTCCCCGTTCATAATCGCGACCGGCTGGCCTTGGCGTACAAAACCGCGCACGATTCGACCGATGGCGATCTTGCCTACGTATTCGTCATAGTCCAAGGTAGTGACCATGATCTGCAGAGGCGCTTCCATATCTCCCTGCGGAGCGGGAATATGCTGCAGCAGAGTTTCCATCAGCGGCAGAATATCCGTGTTGGTGTCTTCCATCTTCAAGCGTGCAAGGCCCGCTCTTGCGGAAGCATACACCACCGGGAAATCCAACTGCTCGTCATCCGCATCCAGCTCGATGAAGAGTTCCAGCACTTCGTTTTCCACTTCTTCGACCCGCGCATCCGGGCGATCGATCTTGTTGATGACCACAATCGGTTTCAACTTTTGCTCGAGCGCTTTGCGCAATACGTACTTGGTCTGCGGCATCGGCCCTTCAAAGGCGTCTACCAACAGCACCACGCCGTCCACCATGTTCAAAATACGCTCCACTTCGCCACCGAAATCCGCATGGCCGGGGGTATCGACAATATTGATCTTGACATTTTTATACATCACTGCCGTATTTTTCGACAGAATCGTAATTCCACGTTCACGCTCCAAATCATTGGAGTCCATCACGCGTTCCGCCACTTTCTCATTGGCTCGGAACACTTGACTCTGTTTCAACATCGCGTCCACCAACGTCGTCTTGCCGTGATCGACGTGGGCAATAATCGCAACATTGCGTATATCTTTGCGTTCCATGTGCAACCTCCATCATCATATTTAACTAAATTATTATACCACAAATTGCCGACCCACGCTTTGAAAACAAGCAAAAAGAAAAGCCCGTACAGGCTTTTCCCTATGCATCGTAACGAATCTGTCCGCTTTCCAAGCGATAGAAATGAATGCGTGTATCCGCCAATTCTTTCGCCAAACGCAACGTCTGCTCGTGACAGGTAAAGAGCAATACTTGTTTGTTGACGGCAAATTCCGCCAAGAACTTGAGTGTCTCTCGTTGTCTTTTTTCATCGAAACGAACAAAGATATCATCCAAAATGAGCGGCATTTCTTCCGTGCGTTCTGCAAACGCCAATGCCAACGACAAGCGCAATGCCAAGTATACTTGATCCCCCGTGCCGCTAGACCAGAGCTCGGACTCCTTGTACTCATGCGCCGTATCGACCGTGCGCACCTCTCCTTCGGGATTGATCGACAAGGTGTAGCGTCCCGAGGTCATCGCCTGCAAGTACTCGCCGGCACGTCGCACCACATCGGGGCGACTCTCCGCCTCGTATTTTTGGCGAGCCGTATTCATCACATATTGCGTGAAAACAAGCGTCAAGTAGCGATCCGTTTCTTCTTCCAACTCCGCGCGGATGGCGCTGCGATTCTGCAACGCCTTGGCCAAGCTGTCGTCCGCCGTCAAGCGTTGCAATTCACTGGCCAATGCGCCTTCCCGTTGGCGAAGCTTCGTCAAATTGGTTTTGTGCGCCAAGAGAGAGGTTTCATATTGTTCCCGCCGTTCCATCCAGGCCTGGTATTCTCCCGTTTCCAGCTGTTCCCACAATCTGGTAAACTCCGCTTCACTGCCCGCATACAGGCGCAGATTCTGACGGATCCGTTCATATTCCTTGCGCAATTGATCGCATTGCTCGTACGCAATGACCTTGTCCGCAAATTCCGTAGCATCTTTGGCATCCACCAAATCGAACAACGCCTGCATTTCCTTTTCGCACATTTGCCAGCGTTCGTCCAAGACCGCCTTTTCTTTCGCCAGTTCATGGTATTGCGCATTTTTCTCTTTCGCGCTTTGCCATTCCAACAACTGGGCCTGCAAGCCTTCCGCCAAAGTCGCTACCAAGGCCGGAGACGGAGTCCCTTCCACTCCGCAGGCTTGTGCCAATTTCTCCGTCCGTGCTCGCCAGGCATCGATATCCGCTCGCATCTTATCCGCTTGGACACGCAATACTTGCCCCTGACCTTGCGCCGTAAAGAGTTGCTGCCATTCCTCCTGCAAACGGGTGAAATCTTGCACTTCGACAGCAGGTAGCGAGTTCTTCTTCAACCATTCCTGCCAGGCTGCCAGCGTTTGCGCGCGATCCCGGAGCAACTTTTCTCCTTGGGCCTCCCACAGCGCATGTTGCTCCAATTGACGACGACGCGTTTCCGTATGCCAGGAACGTGCCTGCAAGCGAGCTTGATAGCGATAAAAGTCGCGGCGAATTTCCTCCAAATCTGCCGTTACTTTGGCCATTTCTTCTTCCGTCTCGGGAATCCCCAGTTCCAAGACGCGATCTTTTTCCTCTAAAGTATTTTCGACTTGTGCCAATTTTTTCGCCAAATCGGCCAATCGATATTCATTGCGATGGCTACGGTGGTAGTTGAGATAGAAGCACAGCAGTGCCACTATCGTGGCTGCCCCCGCCATGTACAGCCCCTCTCTAC
>JAEZZT010000062.1 GCA_023418435.1 Bacillota bacterium
ACTGGTTTTCAAGACCAGCTCCTTAAACCACTCGGACACCTCTCCAAGGTCTAAAACATATCTCGTTTCCAGAGAAGGAACGCTGCAAATGCGGTCAATACCGCCGCAATTCCGGAAACGGTGGCAAAGCCATAGGTGGCACTTGCCCATGGGACGGGAACGTTGATTCCCCATAAACTGAACACGGCAGTAGGTACTGCCAATAAGATGGTCATCGAAGCCAAGAGCTTCATTACCAAGTTCAAATTATTGGAAATGATGGAAGCAAATACATCCATCATGCTGATCAAAATGTGGGAATACATCTCAACGGTTTCGATAGCCTGCTTGTTGTCGACGATGACATCTTCCAACAAATCCTCGTCTTCTTCATACATCTTGAGGATGGGACGCGGCTGTATATTATTGCGTAAGCGCAATAGTTTTTCCATGACGATACCGTTGGCTTTCAATGCGGACGTAAAGTATGTCAATGATTTCTGCAATTCCAAGAGTTGGAAGAACTCTTTATTGCGCATGGACTCACGCACTTCGGCTTCGATCGCATCGGTTCGTTTGTTGATTTGTTGCAAGGCTTGCAAGAACAAAGTCGTCGTCCGATTCATGATCTGGAAAAGAAAACGAGTCTTCTTGTAAGTTCGGAACGTCGGTACGCGATTGAGATGGAATACCGAAATTGCATCGGAATGCTCGAGGCAGACAGTAATGAACACTTTGGCGGTAATAAAGATGCCCAACGGCAAAGTATCATAACTGTCCTGAGTTTCTCGCAAGACCGGAGTGTTGATGACCACAAAAATGTATTCATCTTCCATTTCCACGTGCGAACGTTCTTCCGGGTCCAATGCCGAACGGAATTCATCCACCGGAATACCGCTGATTTCCGATAAACGGACGAGGTCTTCCGGATCCGGATTGGTGACATGCAGCCAAGAGCCTTTTTCGGCTTGCTCCGGCACTACTTCGCGAAGAAACTGTTGTTCGTCATGTTTATACGCTACCAGCATGTGACCGCCCCTTTCTCGTGATAATAACTATAGCCAAAAGCCATGTTTTCGTCAAGCAAGTCCGTAACAGTAATATTATACAAAAAACCGGCCTAAAAGCAAAATCAAAATTGCTTGCGCCTTGCCTTTATATGGGAAATGAGTTATAATATATGAGCTATGTACCGGAAGGTACTGCTCCTAACCCTTTGCGAGAAAGGGTCATATGTCCAAAAGAGGAGGTGTCAACATGAACAAGAATTACGAAGTGATGTTCATCGTCAAGACCATGGAGGAAGAGGCTGTTGAAGCAATAGTAACACGCGTACAAGACCTCATTACCCGTAATGGCGGTACGATTAACAACATTGATCGTATGGGCAAAAAACGTCTGGCCTATGAAGTAAAGAAACAGAACGAAGGCTACTACGTATTGGTGGAATTTGCCATTGAGCCGGCCAAGATTAAGGAAATCGACCGTGTCATCAAGATCAACGAAGATATTATCCGCCATTTAATTACCAAACAAGGCGAGTAAGATCGGAGGGAGATAAATGAATTCAGTACAAATTATCGGGAACGTAGTCAGAGATGTAGAAGTACGGTATACGAAGACGGGAAAACCGGTTGCTTCGTTTACGGTCGCAGTGAATCGAAATTGGACCAGTGTCCAAGGTGAACGCAAAGAGCTTACCGATTATATTCCCGTGACGGCATGGGGTCGCTTGGCGGAACTTGCCGGCCACAAACTGAATAAAGGCTCCCGTGTTTTTGTGGAAGGACGTTTCCAAACCCGTTCCTATGAAACTATGGAAGGGGAAAAGAGATACATTACGGAAGTCGTGGCCAATTTGATTGCGCCCAATGTAGAGCCGGATGCCGACGCTTCGGCACGTCCGGAGCCGAGAGCCGATTTCACCCAATTCGGTGCACCGGTAGATTCCGATAATGATCAAGTACCGTTCTGAGAAAGAGGAGGACAGACATGAGAAGAGAAAGAGGCAGAAGACCGAGAAGAAAAGTCTGCAACACATGTGCAGATAAACTCGACAATATCAATTATAAAGATGTTAGCCTGCTCCGTCGTTTTACGTCGGAACGCGGCAAAATCTTGCCCCGTCGTGTGACGGGAGCTTGCGCAAAACATCAGCGCAAAATCAACCTCGCAATCAAACGTGCAAGAGCAATCGCTTTGTTGCCGTTTTCTGCAGAGTAATCAAAGGCGACTCTTGGGAGTCGCTTTTTTACTGTAAAAAATGCAGCGGTTGACTCCGTTGCCGAAGATGAGTATGTGAAGGAATATTGCTGACAGGAAGTCCATGGTGAAAGGATGGGATTGCATGGAGAAATGGGAAGAAAGCGTATCATTGATGTTGCGTCGGGAAGTGTTACAAGAGTTGGTAGGGAGCAATATTGCCAATCTGTGGAGGAAGCGGGATACCGAATCGGCGCTCGTTCGCAGTCGGCTTTTGCAAGCACAAAGCGACTACCACGAGGTGTTGATTTGCCCGGAGGAGTTGGTCCGGGAGATTCAAGACCGGCATGTAGCCTGGCAGCAGGAAATGGCGACAGAGGCAACGGATAAAGCGACAGGAGAAGAAGCGGCCGAGTTTTCCGCAGCGGAATTGGCTGAGGCGGTCGATTTCTGGTTTGAAATATTGACCCGGGGAAAACAGCCGGCAAGCGAGAAGGAAGCCTATGTCCTAGGGGGTCAGCCCGGTGCAGGCAAGAGCACCATAGTTGCCGGTTTGTTGAAAGAAAATCGGCAATGGGTATTTATTAATGGCGATGTATTCCGCGAAATGCATCCTCGTTGCCATGAACTGCGGGCCAAGTTCGGCACGGAGTATGTCAATATGACTGCCAAATGGAGCGGCATGATGACCGACACCATGTTGGAAAAAGTCGCCGAGGCCGGTTATAATTTGATTATCGAAGGCACATTGCGCACCGCGGAAATTCCTTGTCGAACGGCAAAGAAACTGCGGGAGCATGGCTACCGAGTGCATTTGGCAGTGATGGCGGTACCGAAAGAAATTTCGTACTTGACTACTTTGCTGCGCTACCTGCTTTCGCGCCGTTTCGGTATGGGTCGTGCCGTTGCCAAAGCACATCATGATGGTGTGGTGGCGAAAATCCCGCAAAACCTCAAGGAACTTTGGCAATGCAATCAATTCGCAACCATTTCACTGTATAGCCGCCGAGGATTGCTGTATCGTGCCGAAGACACCGACAGCTTGTGCGGACGTTTCCAAGCCGAGTTGGCACGTCCGTGGACGACAGAGGAACGGAATTGGCTGAGCGCAGCGGTTCCGGCATTGGAAGATACGTTGACGAAGTTGTTGCAGGAAACAACGATCGTCGGCACGGATGATGCGGACTTGCAAGCTATCTTTCAAGAGGTTGGCGATCGTTTAGAAGAGAATAAATAAAATAAAAAGCAATCGGAGTCAGTAACCGATTGCTTTTTGTTATACTTCACCGATCTTGCCGAAGGCCATGGCTTTCCAGGCAAAGAAAGTCAGGAAGAAGCAGGCGATTAAGTAGGCGAATAAAAGTGGTGGCCACGAGCCGACCCATTCATAGAGAATGCCGATGCCGACCGGTCCGAGGGCGGCAAGGGAGTAGCCCAAGGCTTGGCCGAGTCCGGTCATTCGCGAGGTGATGAGCGGGGAGGCGGAGCGAAGGGAAAACGCCAAGGTGCAAAGCGAGAAACATGCACCGGCGGCAATGCCGATGAGTGCGACCGAGAAAGTCAGCCACCAGGTACCGCGCGTGACAAAAATCCCGATGAATCCCAGGATATAGAGAATGCAGATGGCGACGGCCAACCATTGGCGTCGCGGGCCCGTAGCAAAGAGCGGTGCGAGGAAGGAAAACGGCAAGCCGGTCAATTGGAAAAGAAACGCATAGAAACCGGCGTCGGCGGTCGTCATGCCCTTGGCGAGTACCCAGTAGGGGAGCCAAGTGACGAGAGCGAAATATACTAATGATTGCGTTCCCAAGTAAAGCGTGACCCACCAGGCGGCCGAATGTCGAAAGACTTCTTTCAAAGAGTAGGAATGACTTTGCTGTTGCGTCGTAGCCTGTTGGGGAAATGCCAACCACAATAAGGACCAGACTAGCGCCGTCACGGACCAAAAGCCGAGTGCCGCTTGCCAGCCCAGCCAAAGTGTCAGCGGCACGATCGCAATGCTCATTACCGCATTCATGCCGTTCATGAGCGTCACAAAAGCACCGGTGGCGGCCCCTTCATGATGAGCATAATAGCCTTTGATGAAAGAAGGAAGTAAGACATTGGCGATGGCAATTCCGCCGGAAAGTAAAATCGTACCGCCGTATAAGCCGTGGAGATCGGTATAGGAGCGGATAAAAGTACCTACAGATATCAGCAATAGCCCCAGTGCAAATAGTCGAGGCATTCCGTAACGAGCGGCAGCGACGCTGACAAAAGGGGATACGGATGCGAACAGCAGGAGCGGCAAGGTCGACAGCAGTCCGGTTTCCGCATGCGTGATGCCGAAGTAAGCTTGCAAGATGGGAAGTATAGGTGTCAAGGCGAGAAAAGGCGCACGTAAATGCAACGAAGTTCCCGCAAATAAAATATGTTGTAATTTCTTCACGATATTCATCCTTTCAGTACCATTTATTATAAACAATTCTATTTCGAGAAACAACGATATAAATGGAGAATAATCGAAATAATCGGTAGAAAGCATCGATTTATTTGTTTTCGATTGTAATTAAACGAATAAATCGAATGTGTTTGTAAAAGTGGTCGGATATGTTAAAATGCAAAAAATATGCTATAATTAGAGAAAATGATTGAAAAGAATACTATCATTGCAAAAAAAGTAAAGTCGTGAAACAAGAAAGGAGCTATTATGACAGAATGGCAACATGGGACCATCTTGCCGGTCGATATTGAGGAGCAAATGCGTACCAGCTACATCGACTATGCGATGAGTGTTATCGTTATGCGTGCGCTTCCGGATGTCAGAGATGGATTGAAACCCGTACACCGCCGTATTCTCTATGCCATGCATGAAGCGGGGATGACGGCCAATCGCCCCTACAAAAAATCGGCACGTATTGTCGGGGATGTTCTCGGTAAGTACCATCCGCACGGAGATTCTTCCGTGTATGATGCGACGGTGCGCTTGGCACAGGATTTTTCTTCGCGCTATCCCTTGGTGGACGGGCATGGCAACTTCGGTTCGATTGATGGCGATGCGCCGGCAGCGATGCGTTATACGGAAGTGCGTATGGCCAAAATCTCGCAGGAAATGTTGGCGGATCTTGAAAAGGATACCGTGGAGTTCATGCCCAACTATGACGAATCCTTGCAGGAGCCGACGGTCCTTCCTTCCAAGATTCCGAATTTGTTGGTGAATGGTTCGTATGGGATTGCCGTCGGTATGGCGACGAATATTCCACCGCATAATTTGGGCGAAGTTGTCGATGGTCTCTGTGTGATGATTGACAATCCGGACGTGACGATCGAAGAACTGATGACGCATGTCAAGGGACCGGATTTTCCGACAGGCGGTTTGATTCAAGGCCGTGACGGCATCCGCAAGGCATATATGACGGGCCGCGGATCGATCAAGGTTCGCGCGCGTGTCGAGATCGAGGAAATGTCCAAGGGCAAATCCCGCATCGTGGTCACGGAGATTCCGTACCAGGTAAATAAGGCGCGTGTCGTAGAAACGATTGCACGACTCAGCCGGGAAAAGATATTGGACGGAATCACCGCCTTGCGCGATGAGTCCGACCGCAAGGGGATGCGCATTGTTATCGAATTGCGTAGCGATGTCGACCCCAATATCATGCTCAACAACCTGTACAAACATACTCAATTGCAGGAGACGTTCGGGGTCATTATGTTGGCCCTGGTGGATGGGCATCCGCGCGTATTGACACTCAAGGATATGCTCGGCTATTACTTGGATCATCAACGGGATGTCATTACTCGTCGGACTCGTTTCGAGTTGGAAAAGGCCAGAGCGAGAGAGCATATCGTTATCGGATTGCTCAAAGCATTGGATCATATCGATGCCATTATCCGGACCATTCGTGCGTCCGAAGATGATGAGACGGCACGCAATGCATTGATGGAAAACTTCGGTTTGTCCGAAAAGCAAGCAGTAGCGATTTTGGACATGCGTCTACGTCGCTTGACCGGTTTGGAAAGAGATAAATTGGAACAGGAATACCAAGATTTGCGGGAAAGTATCGCCTACTTGGAAGCGCTCTTGGCGGACGACAGCAAGATTATGCAAGTTGTTAAAGAAGAACTGCAAGATGTGAAAAAACGTTTTGCCGATGAACGCCGCAGCGCCATCGTTCGGGATGAATCCGGTTTGGATGATTTGGACTTGATTCCGGATGAGCCGATGATCATTACGTTGACAAACCAAGGTTATATCAAACGCATGCATGCAAACACTTATCGTACGCAACGCAAGGGCGGTACCGGTATCACCGGTATGAAGACGAAGGAAGATGATTATATTCTCAAGGTTTTGACTACCTCAACGCATAATAATCTCCTCTTCTTTACTACGGCAGGTCGAGTGTATTGCCTGCGTGCCAATGACATTCCTAAAGCCTCAACCCGTGCAGCTAAAGGAACTCATTTGGTGAACTGCATTCCTTCTTTGGCGGAGGGAGAAAAAGTCACGGAAATATTTGATATTTCTGCCATTACGGACTACAAATATCTGTTTATGATTACCCGGAATGGTTATGTGAAAAAGACATTGCTGTCCGAGTATGAAAATGTTCGTAAAAGCGGCTTGATAGCAATCAATTTGCGTGAAGACGATGAATTGATTAAAGTGGTTTGCACTAAGGGCGATGAAAATATTATTCTCGGTACGAGGAATGGTATGGCCATCGTCTTCAATGAAGCGGATGTCAGTGTAACCGGTCGAGCATCTTTAGGTGTCATTGGCATACGTTTCAAGAAGAACACTGATGATGCGGTAGTGGGCGGTGATGTTGTCCATGATGATACCGAGGTATTGACGATCTCTGAAGATGCCTTTGCAAAACGCAATAAAGCATCTGCGTACACTTTGCAAAAGCGTGGCGGCCAAGGGGCGCGCAACTTCAAGAAGGACAGCAAGGTAGTCGGATTGGTGACGGTCGATGGTGATGAGGAGATTCTGATTATTACGGAGAGCGGCATCGTTATTCGCGTACCGGTAGGATCCATTAGTGTGAAAAAAGGCAAGAATACGATCGGAGTCAAAGTTCAGCGTTTGGATGGGGAAGATAAAATCGCATCCGTGGCTCTGGCACCGAAAGAAGATGAGGAAGAAGAATAACAAAAACTCCCGCATTTGCGGGAGTTTTTTTGCTGAGTAGATACGGAACGGATACTCAAATTGTAAAGTGTAAGCAAAACTTTTATCAGGTGTAGAGTAGTATGCGGTGTTTCATCGACAATCTGCTTAAATAGCATATACTATTTAAGCGAAAACATCTAAAAAATGACTTTTCTATACATACATAAGTTTTTGCTAGAAATACAAGAGGAAAATGAATTCAACAAAAGATATCAGCTAAACTCTTGAGAAGCTTTTTGAAATAGGATTATATGTTCAGACTTGGAAAGAAATAAACAGATTGGAGAAGTAGAAAAATATTTTATCGAAAAAGTTGAATTTAGCGAAGAAAGGTGGTA
>JAEZZT010000127.1 GCA_023418435.1 Bacillota bacterium
AAAAAATATAATCATTACAAATGCGACGGCATCCCGATACGAGGATGCACCGTACACGACACTGAACACTTCCGCTACACCGAGAATGAATCCGCCGACCATGGCGCCGTGAATATTCCCGAGACCGCCGAGAATCAAGACGGCCAAGCCTTTGAAGCTCATCGAAATTCCCATCATCGGCTCGATAGCATCAAAGGACAGCCCGATCAATACGCCGGCCGCCGCCCCGAGCGCCGAGGACAACATGACCGTATAAGTAATCACGGCATTGGTATGAATGCCCAACAGCTTGGCGGTCTCCGGATTTTCCGCCGTGGCGCGAATGGACTTCCCCATCTTCGTGCGCGAAATCAGGAAGTTCAAGGCCAACATCAGCAAGATGGCCGTGCCCAGGCCGATAACCTGGACGGCGGAAATCTGTACATCCCCCATGCCCCATTGGACACCCCGCAGATCACTGGGAAAAGTTCTGGTCTGCGGCCCCCAAATATGCAGGGCCAAGCTTTCCAAAAAGATCGATACTCCGATCGTGGAGATCAAAGGCGCCAAGTGGCTCACTTTCTTGCGTCGGAGCGGTCGCAACGCGACGCGCTCGAGCAAGAATCCCAGAACGGCACCCGTCAGCATGGCGAGCACTAGGGCGGGGACGATGCCCACGCCCCAAACGGTGGCTGCCATCAAGCCGACAAATGCGCCGAGCATAAACACTTCTCCATGCGCCATGTTGATAATGTTCAAGACGCCGAAGATCAAGGTATAGCCTACCGCTACTATGGCGTACAAACTGCCCAGCGTTAAACCGTTAATTAATTGTTGGGTAAACATGGCGACTCCTTTTCTTCTTCCTTACTTAAACTCTTCGAACTTTCCGTTTTTCAGAGTCAAAACATTGATATCCATTTTGGGATTGCGATTTTCATCGAATTCGAATTTGCCGGTGACACCTTCAAAATTCTTGATATGTGCCAATGCATCGCGTACTTTGGCGCGGTCCGTGGTCGTACCTGCATTTTCCACTGCTTGATGATAGAGATATACTGCATCATACGCTTGGGCTGCAAATTGATCCGGTTCTTCACCATACTTCGCTTTGTAGTTGGCGAGGAAGTTCTTCACCTTTTCCGTGCCTTTTGCCGGCCACCACGGGCTACCGACTACCACGCCATCTGCGGCTGCTCCTGCCTGAGCTACCAAGCCCGGGGAGTTGAAACCGTTACCGCCGAGCACCGGCATGTTCATACCCATTTCTCTAGCCTTCTTCAAGATCAAAGCGCCTTCCTGATACAACGCCGCTACGATGAGCAAGTCCGGATGCAATGCTTTTACCTTGGTCAATTGTGCCGAGAAGTCCGTATCTTTGTCGGCAAATGTTTCTACACCGGCGACATTGACATTGAGCTTTTTTAACTCATCTTGGATGGTGCGGAACGCCGATACCATCTGGTCATTATTGCTGGAATACATAATAACGACATTTTGGTAATGCAGTACATCATGTGCCTTGCGCAAAGCGATCGGCAATGCCAAGGATTCGGGTACGGCGTTACGGAAGATATAATCCCCTGCATCGGTGATGCCTTCCGCCGTCGTGGACGTGCCCAACATCGGCACTCCGTTCTGTTGGCCTACCGGAGCTGCCGCAAGCATCTCCCCGGAGAGCATCGGCCCTTGGATCACCAAAACATTGTCATTATGGATCAACTTATTGACCGCATTGATCGCTTGGTTCTTGTCTCCACCGGCATCTTCCATGAACAAGTCGATCTTCAATTTGCTCTTGGCATTGATTTCTTCAATCGCCAATTTCGTTCCCTGCTCGATGGCTTTGCCGTAAGTAGCTGCCGGGCCGGTCACCGCCGTCACCAAACCGTAGCGATAGGAATTGCCATCTCCGGCTGAAGTGCCGGCTTTGTCATCTCCACAACCTGCTACCACCATTGCTGCTGCCGCCAAACCGGCAACCATCATTTTTTTCCACCATTTTTTCTGCATTTCGTTCACTCTCCTAAAAATTTATTTTCTGCTATTGAACTTCATTTACTTTTTACGGTTGTTGGGACCTCCTTTCCCAAAATAAAAGCCTCCACAAGAGAAACTCTTGCGGAGGCGCTGTTTGCGCGGTACCACCCCGATTTATCACTTAGCCCGTTAACGCCGGCTACGTCATCAACTACTCTGTTCATCGATGCTGCTCTCGGGTGATGTATTTCGTTATCCTTTCATCGGCTCGCAGCTACCGCCGACTCTCTGTAGAAAGGGTGACAACGTTTTGGTCCCGATCCTTGCATTTGTGCTATGCAATTACTGATATCCGAAAGTAATTCACTGTAAATTCGGATATCGCAAATAATTCGAATTATTTGCTCCATTCGAATGCTCAAAATAATAATCAAGTTAATGACTGCTAATTTGTTGAATCGGTTGTACATACGATTGTCCTCCTTTCCCGGTGTTCCGTAATCAAAAAGCCCCCGCAGTCTCCTGCGAGGGCGCAATTGCGCGGTACCACCTCGGTTTATTACTCGATCCGTTAACGCCGGCGACGTCATTGACTACTGTCTTCATCAATGCAGCTCCTGGGTGATGTATCCCGTCAGTATTTCATCGGCTTGCACCTACCGCCGACTCTCTGTAGAAACTCCTAACGTCTTAATCCCGTTCCTTGCTTTTCTAATGTTGGGATTTATGATAACAGAGGCATGGAGACAATGTCAAGCATTTTCTTGAATTTTTTGCAGAATTTTTTGAATGCCCTGTCGCCTCCGCTCTCTAATCTGCCAACCCCTCCCACTTTTCGTAAAGCTCCTCCAGCTTCGTTTCTTCTGTCGTGAGTTGCTCCATCAAGCTCGTGATGGCTTCGTGATCCGCTTGGATATCCGGTGCGGCGATCTGCAATTGATACATTTTGATCGTCGCTTCCGTACGTGCAATTTCTTCTTCTATTTTGCGCAAACGCTCTTGGTTCCGTACACCACTCGGTGGCGAGATGACCTTGGTCGTTTCGGGCGAGCGCAGTTCCCGGCTTTCCTCCTCGCTCGGATTTTCTCTGCTCTTCGTTTCTTTCTTCGGCATTGCCAACATCCCGGTATCCAAGAGTTCTTTGCGCTTTTCTTTCCAATAGGAATAATTGCCGTGATACTCCCGCAACACTCCATCCTCGAATGACAATATCCGCCGCACCAGCCGATCCAGGAAGTACCGGTCGTGAGAAACGATCACATACGTACCGCCAAAATCCGCTAATGCTTGCTCAATGGCCTCTCGGGTCGGAATATCCAGATGGTTGGTCGGCTCGTCCATAATAATGACGTTGGGCCGGTTCAAAATCAGCAACAATAGCGCCAATCTCGCCTTCTCCCCACCGGATAAAGTGCCTACCCGACGTTCCACTTCATCCCCACGGAACAAGTAGGCGCCCAAAATATCGCGGGCCTCCGCTTCACCGCAGCCATAGCTGTACATGACTTCGGCAAGCACCGTTCTATCCGCATGCAGATTTTCATGCGCCTGTGAATAATATCCCAGCACCACGCGGTTGCCGATCGTCACCCGACCTGCTGAAGGTCGTTTCTTGCCTGCCAAAATCGTGAGCAAGGTGGACT
>JAEZZT010000002.1 GCA_023418435.1 Bacillota bacterium
ATAAACGCCCGTCCGTGAGTGTTCCGTCGACGTCGAAAACGAGGACTTGCAGTCCTGTGACCAGCGCCTCGCTCATAATGCCCCCTTGCGCAAAAGATCGGTAATATGTACCATGCCTAGCGAATGCCCTTCGGCACTTACTACCGGCAAAACGGTAACGGGTCTGGGCTGATGTTCTTCCATCATACGCAACGCTTCTGCCGCCAATTTCTCCGGCAAAATCACTTGCGGTTTTTCCGTCATCATAACCCGCACGGGACTATTGATAAATTCCGCGCCGGTCTTCAAACCGCGACGAACGTCTCCATCCGTAACCAAACCGATTAATTTTCCCTGCGCATCCACCACATTGGTAGCGCCCAGTCCTTTTTCCGTCATCATAAAAATCGCATCTTGCACGGAAGAGTTTGCCGTAACGACAGGGTTATCGTCACCGCCATGCATGACATCGGCTACCGTGAGAAGCAATCTGCGTCCCAATGCGCCACCCGGATGATAAATCGCAAAGCGATCCGCAGTAAAGCGCTGTTTGCGCATCAAAGCGACCGCCAGCGCATCGCCCAAGGCCAACGCCACCGTGGTACTCGTCGTCGGCGCAATTCCCAAGGGACAAGCCTCTTTCGCAACGGAGGCATCCAGCACCGCATCGGCATTTTTCGCCAAGGTCGAGTCGGTCTTTCCTACGATGGCAACAATCTTCGCACCGATTCTGCGCAAGGAAGGCAAAATGGCGATAATCTCACCGGTTTCGCCGCTATTGGAAAACGCCAAGACCACGTCTTGGTCCGTCACCATGCCCAAATCCCCATGAATGCCCTCTGCAGGGTGCAGGAAAAAGGACGGTGTACCGGTGGATGCCATGGTGGCGGAAATTTTGCGCGCAATATGGCCCGACTTCCCCATCCCCGTCAGCACGACACGTCCGGGCACAGACAAAATCAGCTCCACGGCGTCTTCGACTCGACTGTCCAAACGAGCAGCCAGGTCAAGAATGCCTTGCGCTTCTTCTACCAACACTTGGTGCATATCTTCACGGATACTCATACCGATGCCCCATGATGAGCGATTTGGTGAATCGCCAATAAATCCGTCAACAGATTTTCCAAATCTTTCAAGTACAACATATTCGGATCGTCCGACAAAGCTTCTTCCGGATTGTCATGCACTTCCATGAAAAATCCGTCGACTCCCGTAGCCGCCGCGGCTTTTGCCAGGTAGGGGACGAACTCCCGTTGCCCCGCCGAACGATCGCCGGCCCCTCCCGGCAATTGGACGCTGTGCGTGGCATCAAAAATGACCGGATAGCCCCATTCTCTCATGATGGGAAACGAGCGCATATCCACGACCAAGTTGTTGTAGCCGAAAGAATATCCACGCTCCGTCAGACAAATATTCTCATTGCCGCTTTCCAACAATTTGGCCAACACGTTCTTCATATCCGCCGGAGCCAAAAACTGGCCTTTTTTCACATTCACCGCTTTACCGGTTGCCGCTGCTCCGTAGACCAAGTCCGTTTGTCGGCACAAAAAGGCAGGTATCTGCAAGATATCCAACACTTCTGCCGCCGGTTGCAATTGCTCTACCGAGTGTACGTCCGAGAGTATCGGCACCTGCAATTCTTCCTTGATCTTGGCCAAAATTTTCAAGCCTTCTGCCAGTCCCGGGCCGCGGAACGAATGGTACGAGGAGCGATTTGCCTTATCAAACGAGGCCTTGAAAATGTAGGGGATACCTACTCGTTCACAAATGGCCTTGATTTCTCTTCCGATCATCAAAGTGCGATCATAATCCTCAATCACACAAGGTCCGGCAATGAGAAAAAACGGACCGTTGCCCACGGTCAAATTGCCGATCTGAATCGTTTTCATTCCTGGCTACCTCCTTCGAAATAGGCTCTCGCCCGTAATAAATCTTCCAAAGTATCAATGCCTATAAATTCTTTTTCCGTTTCAATGACCCCGATACGATACCCATTTTCCAATGCTCGCAATTGCTCCAAGGATTCCGTCATCTCCGCCGGTGTCGGTGCCATATTGGCAAACTCCCACAGAAATTCTCGGCGATACGCGTAGATACCGATATGCTTTTTAGCTGCCGCATTCCCTTCCTTACGAGGATAAGGAATCAGAGAGCGAGAAAAATACATCGCCTCATTGCGCAAATTGCAAACCACTTTTACCGTGTTCGGATTATGACTTTCTTCCGCCAACAAGGGAGCTGCCACGGTAGCCATGGCCAAATCTTCCCGTTCGCACATAATGCGCGCCAAATTATCGATCAAATCGGGATCGATCAAAGGCTCATCGCCTTGTACATTTACTATAATATCATATTCCGGATGTGCTTTGGATACCTCCGCCAAGCGATCCGTGCCTGTCAAATGCGTTGCTGCGGTCATCATGACATGCCCACCGAAACGCTCCACCTCATTCTTTATTTCCTCATGCTCGGTGGCCACAATAACCCGTTCGGGAACTTGTGCTTGCAGCGCTCTTTCGTACACTCTTTCAATTAAAGTCTTACCGCCCAGATCCAGCAAGGGTTTTCCCGGCAACCGGGTGGACCCGTATCGCGCCGGAATAATACATACCGTTTTCATCGTCCCGTCTCCCATTCATCATGTAATTAATCCCAAAATTCCTTTTCACCGGACATAATTTCCAAGCATAACGGCAGGACATAGATATTTTCTGTCGAAATAGGAAGAACGTCCAATTTTACCGCATCCTTTTCCGATACGACCACGGCTTGTGCACCATATTGTCGTGCCAACCGCTGTGCTTCGGAAACATCTGCAGCGGTGTAGGTGTGGTGGTCGGGCAAAGCCAGACAATGCGCCACTTCCAGACCGGCTTCCTGCAAGGTATGCACAAATGAATTCGGATCGCCCAAGGCACACATTGCGACCACCTTTTGCACGTGAGTAGGAGAATTTTTCCCGGCTTGCCAATCGACAAAACGACACAATTTTCCGGGACGATGTACCGTGACCAAGATCGGCACATGCGCTCGATAGCTATGCAATACGTCGGTGATCTCTGCCAAACGCTCCGCAGAAACCGCATCCGCCTTGGTCAGTACATAGAGATGCGCTCGTTCCAGATGATCGATCGGCTCGCGCAAGAGTCCTCGCGGCAATACATGTCCATTGCTGAAAGGATTCGTCGCATCGATCAGCAAAATAT
>JAEZZT010000052.1 GCA_023418435.1 Bacillota bacterium
ACGCAAGTATCCCGCCGGCATCATCAACATGCCTGCCGCAGCTTGGACCAAGGGTTCGATAATCAAGCCGGCAATCCGATCATGATCTTCCTGCAAAGTTTTTTCCAACAGTGCCAACGACTCCTGCAAAATTCGTTCCCGTTCTTCTGCATCCCGATATTGTCCCGGTGTCGGCAAATGGATCGGATGGAACAGCAAGGGGCGAAATACTTCATGGAATAAATCGATTCCGCCTACACTGACCGTCCCCAGAGTATCTCCATGATAGGCCGAGGCCATGGAGATGAATTTTTGTTTCTCCGGCTTGCCCACATGTTGCCAATATTGGAAAGCCATTTTCAAGGCTACTTCAATCGCTGTCGAACCATCATCGGACAAAAACACTCGATCCAAACCGGCCGGTGTTATTTCCACCAACTTTTCCGCCAACTCCACCGACGGCGGCGAAACCAAGCCCAATAGAGTGGAATGTGCTATTTTATCCAATTGATCACGAATCGCCCGGTCAATCTCCGGACGGCGATGCCCATGAATATTGACCCACAAACTGGAGACGCCATCATAGTATTTCTTTCCCGCCTCATCGATCAGGTATACGCCTTCGCCTTCCGTAATGGCGAGTTGCGGCTCTTCTTCCCAACCCAATTGCTGTGTAAAAGGATGCCACAAAAACGTTTTGTCCTTCTGTACAATCGGTGAATCCATCATGTGTTTTTGTTCTCTCATACTTCATCCTCCTACTTATTCAATAATTGCTCGGTTGCCAATATTTTTTCTGCAAAAGCCGCCAAACTTGCCGAGGTCATTTCACCCTCGTAAGGCGGCACTACTCCCAATACCGGAATACCGGTACGCCGTTCCATCGTTTCCCGATTGGTGCGTACCAAGAGTGAGTCCGGATCCGTGACCTGGTTCAAAATCAGACCTGCCACTTCCAGACCATGCCCCTGTGCCCAATACACGGAAGTTATTACGCGATTGATGGAGCCCAGCTTCGCATCACAAACCAGCAACAAAGGAATCTGTAAATTCTGCGCCAGTGCCGTCATGTCATAATCGGGAGCGATTCCTGTCGTCAAGCCTCCGGCACCTTCCACCAAGGAATACTCATACCGCTCACTTGCTGCTCTGCAAACCTCCTCGACCACATGTCTATCCACCGTCACACCGGCCAATTGCGCCGCCAAATCCGGCGCTACCGCATCCAGAAAGCAATAGGGATTCACTTCATTCCGTTGGTCCTCCGGGATATGCGCCATTTTCATCAAAAAACTTGCATCTCCGGAAAGAAAACTTCCGTCCGGTTGTACCTCTGCACCGCTGGCCACCGGCTTGACTACACCGACCGAGTGTCCCCGTTCATAAAACATTGCCGCCAACATGCCCGTCACAAATGTCTTTCCGGCATCCGTATCCGTTCCCGTGACAAACCACTGCATCTTTCCACCCTCTTTGTTACTCAATCTCCTGCGTTACTTTGTAAACCTTCTTAATCTTTTCAGGTACACAATAATTATACTCCCCGACTGCCAAAAACTCAACCAAAGCATAGACATTTCGTAATTCCTCCACAACCGCCAAGAAAAAGTGACTCCCTGCCGGCAAACAGAGGCTCTACGCAAAGGGCTCCGAAAATGTTATTCCCATCCCCACCAACAGAACACCTCCTCAATAAAAAAGGCTGTCTCTCCGGACAGCCTTTCCTTTCACATACACTTCAATTCTTCAATTTCTTCCCGCAACTCAGTAAGCGTTTTATTTACATGCGGCTCATATTCCAGAACCATGTTCGCTTCAGGTGTATATTTTTTCGCCCACTTCATGAATTGTGGCACATCATAAGTTCCATTGTGAATATCACAATGATTATCGTTCTTTCCATCATTATTGTGCAGATGGAAAGAAGTTACTCGTTCTCCATATGTTGCCAAGAATCGTTCCACATCCAAACCGTTAACATTTGCATGCCCAATATCAATGATAGCATTCGCTTCTGGGAATCGTTTGAAAATATCCTCATACTCTTCATTGGTAAACAGATGCAATCCGCTAGGTGCTTGGCATAAGTTTTCTATTACCATGTTCACACCTAGGCGATGCGCCATATTCAACAAAGTTTCTAAGTTGCTATACGCATGTTGTTGTGCCAGCTTCCTGCTATTCTCATCCGCAAAATGCAACTGTGAATAATGCACTACTACATGACGAAATTTATATCTTTGCGCCATATCAAAAACTTTTTGGTATGCTGCTATGAGCCATTTTCCGTCTTCGCTCTCGGGGGCAGCTGTGACCTCCGTACCGATCCACGGTCCATGACAAGTCAACGGACAAGTCAAAGCAGGCAAAACATCATTCAAGCGTTGCCAATAATTCGCATCGTGTGTAAATGCAACCATTTCTGCACCAATACTATCATCTTGCCAATCATTAATTGTTCTTGCCACTTCGTCAAAATTATTATTTTGGTGATAGACACTAGCTACCAAAGTGCTGATAAAGTACTTCATTTCCGTTTCCTTTCTTATTGTTCCAATTCGGCGGGATAGCCAATATTGAGTTCTGTGTCCGCATCAAAGAAATGCAATCGTTCCTGATTCGGCAACCAATATACCGGTTCTTCCAACGACACACTCTGTTCGGCACACATAGCAATCATTTCCACTCCATTCAGCAAGAAGTAGTATCCCACATGGTTGCCATAATCTTCTACATAGTTAATTTGAACCGGAACTGCATTTTCATGCTTTACATTTGTCAGTACTACATGTTCAGGACGAATTCCCAAAGAAACATCCTCTCGGACATGGGCACCCAAAATATCTCTCCACAAACGCGGGATCGATACATCCAACTCATTCAAGCGTATTTTTCCATCTATTATTTGTACCGGCACAATGTTCATCGAAGGAGATCCTATGAATTTAGCTACGAACAAATTGGCCGGGCGATGATACACTCGCTGCGGTGTGTCCAACATTTGAATCTTGCCTTTATCCAAAACAGCGATTCTCTGCCCTACCGTCATTGCCTCGATTTGGTCATGAGTCACATAGATAAAGGTTTGACCGTACATTTCATGAATTTTCACCAGTTCTTTACGGGCATGGCTACGCAATTGTGCATCCAAATTCGAAAGCGGCTCATCCAAGAAAAAGAAGTCTGCTTGATTGACCAAAGCTCTGGCCAACGCTACACGTTGACGTTGTCCTCCCGAAAGTTGTTTCGGAAGTCTCTTTTCCAAACCCTCCAAGTGCAGTAATTCCAATGCTTTTTGAACCCGCACCGAAATTTCACTTTTGGGAAGTTTACGAATCTTCAGTCCATACGAAATATTGTCATAAATATTCAAGTGAGGAAACAGAGCGTAGTTTTGGAATACCATAGCTACACCTCTATCCCCCGGTTCGAGATCATTCGCCAAAACATCATTAAGATACAGCTTGCCTGAGGTGATTGTTTCCAAACCGCTAATCATGCGTAAAACGGTTGACTTCCCACATCCCGATGACCCCAATAGTATTAATCG
>JAEZZT010000085.1 GCA_023418435.1 Bacillota bacterium
GATTATCTCCGTGTGGAGCAAGTATTGGAGGAGTTGGAACTCACTCATTTGCGGGAGCGGGAATTCAACTCGCTTTCCGGTGGCGAACAACGCGGTGTGATGATTGCACAAGCAATCGTAAAAGAGCCGCAAATGATTATTCTGGATGAACCGACGAACCATTTGGATTATCACAATCAGGTACAGGTTTTGCGACTGCTGAAGCGCTTGGCGGCACAGGGCACGTCGATTATGTTGACGAGCCATGTACCGGACCAGGTGGTCGGTTTGGGTGGCCGAGTCGGGATTTTGCGAGAGCGGACCATGCAGGTGGTTGCAGCAGCGGACTTGGCGGATGAACGGTTGTTGCAGGAGATCTATGGCGTGCCGATCCATGTCGAATACATGGAGAAGATCCGGCGCAATGTATGCGTAGTCGATTGGTGAAACACGCAATAAAAAAGCGGTGTACTTTCGAGTCAGAATTGGAGCTAACTCGGAAGTACCCGCTTCCTTTTATTTTTGACTGGCTTGGAGAAATTCAATGTGAATTTTTTTCTCCTCCGTCCAATGAATTTTAGTTTCCATGCCGAAGACTTCCTGCAATAACTCGGTGGTACAAATATCACCGGGACGCCCATGGGCGTATATTCTGCCTTGGTGTAGTACATACCAATATGTGCAGAAACGCGCAGCCAGATTCAGGTCATGGAGGACTGCCAATGTGGTAACGGGCAAGCCGCTGATCAATTCAAAGAACTTGAATTGTTGTTGTATATCCAAATGATTGGCCGGCTCGTCGAGAATCAGAAAATCCGTGGCCTGTGCCAAGACTCTGGCGATGAGAACCCGTTGCTTTTCCCCGCCGGATAACGTGTGGAAGTAGCGATCGCTGAAATCTTGCATGCCGACATAGCGCAAAGCATGCTGCACGATGTCGAAATCTTCCTCACTGTCTTGAACATGCAGCCCCTGATGTGGCAAACGTCCCAAGAGAACGATATCGCGCACTCGAAAATGGAAATCGGCCGAATTTTCTTGGATAAGAACGGCCATTTTTTGTGCCTTTTCTTTGAGAGAATAGGCCTGAACGCTTTGTCCATAGAGGTCGATTTGGCCGCTATAAGCTTGTCTTCCATACACGGTTTTCAACAAGGTAGACTTACCGGCACCGTTGACGCCCAACAATCCCACGAACTCGCCCTGAGGAATGACTAGATTGGCATCTTGCACCAAGGACCTGGAACCCAAGCGGATATTGACATTTTTCATTTCTAACACATTCATTTGGTTCCTCCGGGCAACAGGTCTTTAAAACGCAAGATATAAATGAAGAATGGCGCACCCAACATCGCAGTAATGATTCCGATCGGCAGTTCTTCCGGTACGACCAGGACACGTGCCAAGACATCGCACCAAAGGAGAAAGACGCTGCCGATGAAGGCACTGAGGGGGAGTACTTGGCGATGATCTGCGCCGACAAAGGAGCGAACGATATGGGGGATGACAAAGCCGATAAAGCCGATCATGCCGCAGAAGGCGACGATGGCACCGACCATCAGTGCGACCAGGACAACGATGAAGGTACGCAATTTTCCCGTTTCGACTCCGAGCGTATGAGCAGTTTCTTCGCCCAGGAGCAGCGCATTGAGACGGCGATGCAAGAAATACAGGGCAATGAAACCGACAATTACCACCGAAGCCGTGATGGGGATCATTCGCCAAGAGGCATCCGCTAAACTTCCCATGAGCCAAAACACGACACTGCCCACTTTTTCCTGATCTTTCGACATGAACATCATGATGCTCGTCAGGGCCGAAAAGAAAATCGAGATTACGCAGCCCGAAAGGAGCAGTCGGACGCTGTCGCGGCTATCTCGATAGAGCGAGAAGAGCAGAAAGATGGAGAGCAATGAGCCGGCAAACGCACCGATCGGAACGGAATACGTCGCCGTCACGTCCAACAAGTCCATGGCGATGACGGCGGTGGCACCTGCCGAAGCGCCGGAGGAGATCCCTAAGATATAGGGATCTGCCAATGGATTTTTGACCACGGCTTGCATGCCGACACCGGCGATAGCCAAACCGCTGCCGGCCAATAGCGCCAAGATGCTACGAGGAAAGCGTAACTCCCAGACGATAATGGAATCCGTGGCGGGCCAATAGGGCGTGATATGCCAACCCAACTGATGCAGAATAATATCCGCAACCTCTCGTACCGGCACTGTTTTGACACCTACGGCAATCGAGAAGAAGATAGAGAACAGGACGAAGGCAATGAGTGCCGCGCCGCACAGATAATACTTACTTTTCTTCATCTTTGAATTTTTCCGGATAGAAGGCCTTGGCAAGCTTTTCAACGGTCTTCGCATTGCGGACGCCTTCATAGACTTCATCCAAATTGATGACTACAAAGCGGTGATTGCGAATCGCATCCACTTCCCGCAGGCGAGGATTTTCAAGCAATGCCTGAATTTTGGACTCGCCGCTCACACCGCGATACTCGTGGACGATAATGAACTCGGGATTGCGCAAGAGAATTTCTTCCCAGCTGACAGTGGTCCATTCCTTGTCGATATCGCCGAAAATATTTTCCCCGCCGGCCAAACGGATCATCTCATCGGACATGGAGCGGCAACCGACAAAGGGAAGTCCGCCACGGATAGTATCAAAAGCCAAGACCCGCAAGCGATGATCGATGTGGCCCAGTTTTTTCTGAACATTCGCCACGCGAGTTTTCATGTCGGTGATGACATGCTCCGCATCCTGTGGCTTACCGAAGGCCTTGCCCATGCGCTCGATGTCCGTGTACAAATAATCCAATGTGCTGCGATCATGGAAAGCGCTCTCACTGAAATATACTTTGACACCGTGGTTTTCGATATTTTCCAAAGACCCCATTTGGTTCTTGACAAAGGCCCATTGGCGATCTACCCAAACAAGATCCGGATTGGCAGCAAAGAGAACCTCCGGAGAGGGATATTTTTCTGCAATCACGGGAAGTTTACGGTAGCGCTCGGCGTATTCCGGGGCTACTGGAGGATCAATTACATCGGCAGTGCCGATGATGAATGGATCCAAGTTCATAGCGATGGCCGTTTCGGTGATGTGTTGACGCAAAGTCACCAAACGTTTTGGCGGTTTCGCCAACTCGATTTTGCGCTCGCCATTTTGAATGACGATAGGGCCGTTGGCATCTTGACTCGGTGTATGCCCGCATCCTGCGAGCAACAAAGTTGCCAAGATGAGACTCCAATATTTTTTCATGTTGTACCTCGAAATCTAGAACTAGAACTGATATTTTACACCAATCCGCCAATTGCGTCCCGGCATCGGTAAAGCTCCGATTCCTTCCACCGGACTCGCTTTGGTTTCATAAATTTCATCCGTCAAGTTATTGAGCACGGCGTATACAGAAACTTGTTTGTTGATCTGATAATCCGCACGCGCATCCAAGACGAAGAAGCGCGAGTTGCTGAAGAAGCGGGTGTCCATGCCGGTATACCACTGCGCGTCTAAAGCTGCACGCCACGCCGCATGGTTGTAATGCAGGCCGGCTACATAGCGATTGTTGTAGTGCAGGCTGTTGCGCAAATCTTCCGCTGTAGTGAGAGGAGAGGTTCCCGAGTGGACACCGATATTTGTATGAGCATGGGAATAGCCTACGGATAACGTCCAATCATCGTTCAAGGCATGTTGGTAGTTGA
>JAEZZT010000124.1 GCA_023418435.1 Bacillota bacterium
TCAGTTTGCGGTGGCAGTGGATGACGCCTTCATGGATATTACGGAAGTAATTCGTGGGAATGATTTGCGGGAATCCACTCCTTACCAGGTGCGATTTATTCATGCTCTGGGAAAGCCGATTCCCGAGTATCGGCACATATCTCTATTGGTGGATAAGGAGGGGTACCGGCTGTCGAAACGTCAGCAAGGGATTACTTTGCGAGAGTGCTGGAATGCCGGTCTTACCACAGAGGAAATTTTGGGGATCATTGCCTATTGGGGCGGTGCGTCAAGTAGGTTAAAGCCGTTGAATTTGCAAGAGTTGGCGCAGATTCCTTTGGCGAGTTGGAACTTGGCTAGAGAAGAGATTGTAGTGGAGGATATCGATGAACTGGAAAGAAGCTTTAGATAAAAAAGTGTGGGCAGTAGTAGGCGCCACTCCGAAAAAAGAAAAATTCGGGTATCGAATCTTTGCTTTGCTGAAAAAACGAGGTTATGAAGTATATCCGATTCATCCGGTGGCCAAAGAAATCGATGGGGAACCGTGCTATACATCTTTACAGGATATCCCCGCCAAGGTGCAGGTGGTCGATTTCGTGGTAGGACGAGATGTGGGGCTGAACGTGCTGGATGAGTGTAAGAAAGTGGGGGTAGAGACCGTTTGGTTGCAGCCGGGCGCGGATCATCCGGATGTAGTGCAAAAGGCTCGAGAACTCGGCTTGAACGTAGTGCAAGATTGCGTTTTGATTCGTCTGAATTGATTTTAGATTATAATTTAATTAGAAAACAACCTTTCGAGGACTGATTTTACTTGAAGGGTTGTTTTTATTTGCTTGTGAATACTTCATTCAGTAGAGAACAAGTGTTCGCCTACTATTTATTGTGGCAATTCTGCTGAGTGCCTACTAGTGGTAGGAGAGTGGTAAAATTTTGTCATAAAGTGGGGGATTATGGTAGAATGTGGGTAAAAGTGGTAGAAATTGATGGAAAAGAGGTGAGCAAGCATGTTTATGGGGAAACACTCCCACACGGTAGACGCCAAAGGGCGCATGATCGTTCCTTCCGTTTTTCGTGAAGAACTGGGGGATAGTTTCGTAATTACCCGAGGTTTGGATGCTTGCTTAACCATTTATCCGAAAGCGGCTTGGCAAAAAATGGCGGAACGCTTGCAAAGTCTCTCCACGACTCGCAAAGAAGTTCGTGCTCTCATCCGTTTTTTGATCGGGGGCAGTAACGAAGTTGAATACGACAAGCAGGGAAGAATTTTGATTCCGGCGCATTTGCGAGAATATGCCCATATCAAACGAGATGCGATTGTCATCGGAACCGGTGACAGGATCGAAGTATGGAGCAAAGAAGAATATGCCGCATATGAAAATGAGCAAGTCGAAGATATTAGCGAAATCGCTGAATCTCTAGAGTTGCCGATCGACTTCAGTATCTAATATGTTTCAACATCAAAGTGTTTTACTACAAGAAACGATTGAGCGGGTCTTTACCAATCCGAGCGGTGTCTATGTGGATATGACTTTGGGAGGTGGCGGGCATAGCGAAGCGCTGAGCCGATACCTCGCACCGGATGCCTTGCTGATCGGTCTGGATCGAGATGAAGATGCCATCGCAGCGGCCGGGAAACGTTTGGCGAATGTGAATTGCCGAGTGGAGTTGGTTCACATCAATTACAAAGAGATTGTCGCCGCGGTGAAAGGGCTGGGATTGAGCCAAGTAGATGGCATTATCTGCGATTTGGGGGTTTCGTCCTACCAATTGGATACTGCTGAAAGAGGTTTCTCCTATCGGCAGGATGGCCGCTTGGATATGCGGATGGATCGGAATCAAAGTTGGAGTGCCTACGATGTAGTCAACGGTTATTCGGCCGCAGACTTAACCAGAATCATCAAAGATTATGGGGAAGAGCGTTGGGCGAAACGAATCGCCTCTTTCATCGCAGAGGCTCGTAAAGAGAAACCGATTGAAACTACGGCACAGTTGACCGAAATCATACGTCGAGCCATTCCCAAAGCGGCTCGCAAAGACGGTCCGCATCCGGCAAAGCGAACGTTCCAAGCCATTCGTATTGAAGTGAATGGAGAATTGGAAGATTTACGCCAGGCGATGGAGGATGCCGTATCTATCCTGAAAGTAGGCGGAAGGTTGGGAGTGATTACTTTCCACTCGTTGGAAGATCGGATAGTCAAAAATACATTTAAAGAGTTGAGTACGGGTTGTACTTGTCCGCCGATGTTACCGATGTGCGTGTGTGGACAAACAGCAAGTGTCAAATTGATGGGAAAATCGATTGCTCCCGGTGAAGCGGAGTTGGCGGAGAATCATCGAGCACGTAGTGCCAGGTTGAGAGTAGTAGAAAAAATTTAACGGAGTGATGGAAATGTGGACAAAAACAAATGGTTGGCAAGCAAGCATAGCAGAACAACATGCACAAATAGTTGTGACCAATCCTCGCGTGACGAGAGAAGGAAGCAAGCTGTCGATTTTGCTGTTTGCGATTGCGTTGCTCGTTTTGTGGGCGATTCCCTATTCCATCAACATTACTCTGGAATCGAAAGGTTATGAAGTACAACAAGTTCGTGCCCGTGTCGTACAACTGACGAAGGCCAATGAGGCTTTGCGCTTGGAAGTAGGGCAATTAAAATCGCCGGGACGAATCCAGGCGATTGCAGAAAAAGAATTGGGGATGAGAATTCCTACAGTGGCATTATATAGTAGTGCCGGTACCAATTCGGTTATCGCACACAAGGGACCGAATGCAGATCGGATTCGTGATTAAGAATAGCAGCCTTCGGGGCTGCTATAACTATATGGAGGGGAAAAGATGAAAACAACGCTGGATTTGAAGAATGCTTTGGCATATGAGAAGATCATTGATTTGCAAGAGGTAGAGATTACCGGAATTACCACGGATTCGCGTCAAGTGAAGCCGGGATATTTATTCATTTGTTTGCCGGGACATCAGACGGATGGTCATCGCTATGCACCGCAAGCAGTGGAACAAGGCGCTGTTGCCGTTCTTGCAGAACGTGAGTTGGAGTTGTCGGGCGATGTGACGCAATTTATCGTCAAAAGCACGGCCAAGGCCATGCAGGAAGTGGTACCTTACTTCTATGACTATCCGGCGCAAAAGATGCGTATGATCGGGGTCACCGGTACCAACGGCAAGACAACCGTCACGCATATGATCGCCCATATACTGGAAAAAGCAGGACATAAGACGGGAATCATAGGTACGGTGCATGTGGTTATCGACGGAGTGTCGGAGCCCGTACACAATACGACTCCGGATGTGGATCATTTGCAGAATATTTTGGCTCGGATGCAAGCGGTGGGGACGGAATATGTTCTGATGGAAGTATCTTCGCATGCATTGGAGTTGGGACGTGTGGCCGGTTGTGAATTCGACACTGCCGTATTCACGAATCTCACGCAGGACCACTTGGATTTCCATGGTTCGATGGAAGCCTATGGTCAAGCCAAGGCCAAGTTATTTGCCGGTGTGGCGAAAGGCGGAGTGAAAAAAGGAAAAGCCGCGGTCATCAATAGTGACGATCCACATGGTTTATTGATGCGGGAAGCGGCACAGGGAGATGATTGTCGTGTGCTGACGTACGGGACCAAGGGACAGGAGAGCCTGTTTGCCAAGGATATACTGGTCAATGCACTCGGTTCTTCCTTTACTTTGGTTCATGAAGAAGCGGAGTATCCGGTACATATTCATGCCATGGGCATGTTCAATATTTACAATGCATTGGCGGCCATCGGTGCATGCTATGCGGAAGGCGTAGGAATGCCCGAAATTTTGGCGGCAATGGCGGATTTCAAAGCCGTTCCGGGACGCTTTGAACGTGTGGATGAAGGTCAGGATTTTGCAGTAGTCGTTGACTATGCCCATACTCCGGACGGTTTGGAGAATATTCTTAAAACGGCCAAGGAAATCACGGATGGAAAAGTGTTGATTACTTTCGGCTGCGGCGGTGATCGGGATCGCACGAAGCGACCGATTATGGGAGAATTGGCTTCGCGCTATGCAGATGTCGTGATAGTGACCAGTGATAATCCCCGTACGGAAGATCCGGAGCAGATTGCCGAAGAAGTTTATGCCGGCGCATTGCAAAATAAGGGACCGCATAAAATCTTACGCAAAGAGGTCAATCGTGCCGAAGCCATCGCCAAGATTATTGAGATGGCACAAAGTGGAGATATCGTATTGATTGCGGGCAAAGGTCATGAAGATTACCAAATTTTGAAAGACAAGACGATTCATTTTGATGATAGAGAGCAAGCCAGAAATGCATTAAGGAGGTAGTATGGCTCAGTTTTCGGTAGAGGAGATCCTCGCAGCGACGGGCGGCACCCTAGTACAGGGGAGCGAAACGGTACAGGTAGAGGGAGTCAGCATAGATAGCCGCACTATTGCACCGGGAATGCTTTTTATCCCGTTGCAAGGAGAAAAAAGCGATGGGCATGCATATATCGGAAAAGCGATCCAAGCCGGCGCCGGCGCTGTTTTGACTGCGGTACCGGTTGCTTTGGAGAGCTCCGAGATACCTTGTGTGCAAGTGGAAGATACTTTGTTGGCATTGCAACAATTGGCCAATTATCATCGGCGCAGATTTCAAATTCCGGTGATCGCCGTTACCGGTTCCAATGGCAAAACCACGACGAAAGACATGGTGGCGGAAGTATTGTCCACCAAGTACCAAGTGTGCAAGACGCAGAAAAATTATAATAATGAAATAGGCTTGCCATTGACTTTATTGTCCTTACAGGAAAGTGATGAGGCTTGCGTGGTGGAAATGGGCATGCGCGGCTTGGGGCAAATTGCGGAATTAGCTAAGATTGCGGAGCCCACCATCGGCGTAGTGACCAATGTCGGGGTGGCGCATCTGGAGCTCTTGGAGACACAGGAGAATATTGCACGAGCCAAGGGCGAGTTGGTAGAGGCATTGCCGAGCGATGGCACGGCCGTTTTGAATATGGATGATGAACGAGTCGCCGGTATGCAAGGCTTGAGCGAGTGTCGCGTGATCGGTTACGGTATGGGATCTCAAGCCGCCGTGCAAGCTTTGGATCTGCAATTTGCAGAGGGCGGAACCGATTTTATGTGCCGTTCTTTTGATGAGGTTTTTGCCGTGCATTTACCTGTGGCCGGCAAGCACAATGTGTATAATGCCTTGGCAGCTATTGCCGTCGCGAGAGTTTTAGGTGTGTCGGCTGAAAAGATCCGTAAGGCATTGGCGCATTGGTTGGGCGGCGAGATGCGTCAGGAAAAAATGGAACTGGACGGCATCTGCTTCATCAACGACGCGTATAATGCCAACCCGGTTTCCGTACTGATGGCAATCGAGTCGTTACCGCAGTTCGGTGAAGGTCGCAAGTTCGTGGTATTGGGAGATATGTTGGAACTCGGACCGACGGCTGCGGACTGGCATTATCGCATGGGCGAAGCGGTGGCAGCGGCCGGTGTTACCGGCTTGGTCGGTTTGGGCGAGTTGGCTGCGGAAGCGGTGAGAGCTGCCTCAGAATCGGGAGTTCCTCATGGATATGCCTGCCGATCTCATGCGGATGCGATGGCTTGGTTGAAAGCACATCTCCAAGAGGGAGATATCGTGCTCTTGAAAGGATCACGAGCCATGCATCTGGAAGATATCATTGAGCAGTGGAAAGAAGGACGGAATTGATGGATTATACATATGCCAAAGTAAGTATTCTGGCGATGTTGGTAATGGTCGTTATCGGCTACTTGGGCTTACCTGTTTTGAGAAAGTTGAAAGCGAAACAAGAGGTGCGCGAGGAAGGACCGCAATCGCATCGTGCAAAGTCAGGCACACCGACCATGGGAGGCGTGCTGATTTTGCTTGCGTTGGCCATCATTTTGGTAATTTTCGGTATGGATGAACGCAGCTTGTGGATCGCTGTCCTAACTTTCGGACATGGGCTGTTGGGGGCTTTGGATGACGGCATAAAAATTTTTAAGAAGAGAAATTTGGGATTGTCGGCGAAACAAAAGATTTTAGGACAGATTTTATTGGCGGCGATTTTTTGTTACGGTGTCGCACGAACTATCGGTGCCGATACTGTCTTGAGTGTCCCGCATTTGGGGATTCACTGGGATTTATCCTGGGGTTACTATGTGTGGGCACTATTGGTGATTGTCGGTACGACGAATGCCGTGAATTTGACGGATGGTTTGGACGGTCTGGCAGCCGGTACGACGGCTATCGCCTCCGCAGCGTATGTATGGTTGGCAAGAGGGGCGATGGAGCCTTCGATTGCCGTTTTTGCGGCCGCCGTGACCGGAGTTTGTGTCGGTTTTTTGGTTTTCAATTACCATCCGGCGAGAGTATTCATGGGGGATACCGGATCCTTGGCGTTAGGGGCCGCTTTCGCCGGGATGGCGTTGCTGACGAAAACGGAATTGCTACTGGTCGTAGTCGGCGGAATATTTGTGGCGGAAGCGCTCTCCGTTATTTTGCAGGTGGCCTCTTATAAAACAAGGCAGAAGAGAATTTTCCGGATGAGCCCGTTGCATCATCACTTTGAGCTCGGCGGTTGGAGTGAAACCTATGTAGTACATGTGTTTTGGTTTGTCGGTTTTTTGTTGGCGATCTTGGGAATTGTGTTACAATAGGAATATTAAATAAGATGTAAAGTGGTGAAACTATGAAATTTTCAGGTCAGCGAATATTGGTAGTGGGAGCAGGTATCAGCGGTGTGGGCGCTGCTCGCGCTTTGGCGAAGGCCGGTGCGCAAGTCACTTTGTCGGACATGAAAGTATTGCCGGCGGAGCAGACCTCGGCACTGACTGCTGCCGGTATTGAATGTGTCTTCGGCACGCAGCCGGTTTCGTTGTTGAATGAGCGTCAGGCGGTCGTGGTTTCGCCGGGGATTCCTTTGCAAGCGCCGATTATTCAAGGTGCAATAAAGGCGGGAATCCCTGTCATTTCAGAGGTCGAGGTTGCCTACTGTTTGACCAAGGCGCCGATCTATGCGATTACGGGGACCAACGGTAAGACGACCACGACTACTTTGCTCGGGGATATGTTGGCGGCAGCCGGTCAAGACCATGTGGTGGCCGGAAATATCGGCATGGCCTTGTCGGAAGAAGTGGCTAAAGTCGGTCCCAAAGGGGTCGTAGTAGCGGAAATATCGAGTTTTCAACTGGAAACGATTGAGACATTCCGACCTCATGTCGCCGTCATTCTCAATATCACACCGGATCATTTCGAAAGACATGGCTCGATGGACGCTTATGTAGCGGCGAAAGCGAGAATATTTGAAAACCAAAGTACAGGGGATATCTTGATTTTGAACATGGCGGATCCCTATTGTGCGGCATTGGCGAAAAAAGCTCCGGCCATGGTGTATGAGCTGGTGGCCGAAGAAGGTGCGCAGATCACTCAAGGCGCGTACATCGAAGATGGCAAATTAACTTTGAAAATTGCCGGAGAAGTGATCCCTTTGGTGCGTACGGAGGAAC
>JAEZZT010000018.1 GCA_023418435.1 Bacillota bacterium
GTAGTGGAACGCCCGAAGTTGGAACGGGAAGAATTGCTGGCGACGATCGGAGAATATGATGCCATCGTGGTGCGCAGTGCCACCAAACTGACGGCCGATGTAATCGCCAAGGCGGACCGTTTGCAGGTCATCGGTCGGGCCGGTGTGGGCGTGGATAATATCGACATTCCGGCGGCCACGGCCAAAGGCGTGATTGTCTTGAATGCGCCGGAAGGAAATACGAATGCGGCCACCGAGCATACCTTGGCGCTGATGTTGGCGGTAGCGAGACAGATTCCGCAAGCACATCGCTCCATGAACGAAGGGCGCTGGGATCGTAAGAAGTTCATGGGAGTCGAATTGCGCAATCGTACGTTGGGCGTTTTGGGACTCGGTCGTATCGGCACAGGGGTGGCGTTACGAGCCATGGCTTTCGGGATGGAAGTGGTGGCCTATGATCCGTTCTTGACGGAGGAACGTGCGGCTCAATTGCAAGTGCGGAAAGCCGACTTGGCGGAAGTCCTTGCGGTTGCGGATTTCGTGACTTTGCATCTTCCTTTGACCGCGGAAACGAAAAATATGCTCAATCGCGAGACTTTGCACTTGATGAAGAAGGGGGCCTACCTGGTCAATGCGGCGCGGGGCGGTTGTGTCGATTTGGATGCCCTGGCGGAAGCGTTGCAGGAAGGTCATCTCGCCGGTGCCGCTTTGGATGTATTTCCGGAAGAGCCGCTACCGGAGGACAATCCGTTGCGCCGGTTGGAAAATGTCGTTTTGACGCCGCACTTGGGTGCATCGACGATCGAAGCTCAAGAAGGGGTGGCAGTCGATGTGGCGCATGGCATCGTGGCCGCGTTGAAAGGCGAGATGGTGCCCACAGCGCTGAATATGGCTCCGATATCGCCGGAGTTGCTGGCGTTGGTAAAACCGTACTTCCCCTTGGCGCAATTGCTGGGAAATATGGCGGTAGGAATGGTCGACGGCCCCATTGCGGAAGTGAGTATCGAGTATGGCGGTGCGTTGGCGAAATTGGATGTTCAGACGATCACCACCACTTTGTTGCAAGGCCTGCTCAATCCGATTTTGCAGGAAGCGGTGAACCATGTAAATGCCTTGGCATTGGCGCAACAACGCGGTATTCGGATCGATGAAGTGAAGACGAGCGCGCGCGGTGACTATACGGAAACGCTGACCCTGCGAGTGAGAACGATGACGGGGATGCATCAGTTGGCGGGTACGTTGTTGGACGGAAAGCCCTACATCATCGCCATGGACGATTATGACATCCGCTTTGCTCCGGAAGGTCCGCTGCTCTTGATTCCGCATGCGGACAAACCCGGTATGATCGGCCGGATCGGTACCGTCCTGGGGACGGCCGGCGTAAATATCCGCAGTATGCAGGTGGGAGCGACCGCCAAGGCCGGAAAAAATATTATGGCAATTGCGACCGACCAAGTTCCGGCACCGCATTTGCGCCGGGAGTTGGGGCAGATTGACGGCGTGGATGATGTGCGGGTCGTGGTGTTGGAAAGGAGCTAAGCATGCTACGCATATACTTGGTACGACATGGCGAAACCGAATGGAACATCCAGGGCAGGTATCAGGGGCAAGTTGATACGGATCTTTCGACACGAGGGAAAGAGCAAGGCCAACTCGTCGGTAAAGCGTTGGCGAACATACGGCCGGACTATGTGCTGGCCAGCCCGTTGAAACGAGCCAAAGAAACGGCGGCATATTGTGCCGCACATCATCAGGTGGAAGTGGAGACGGATGAGCGGCTCACGGAAATTGCTCACGGTACTTGGGAAGGGCGTTACAGTCATGAGATTGCCGAGACTGATGGGGAACTCTTGACCGCCTGGCAACGGGAGCCACATACCGTGACCATGCCGGATGGAGAATCGTTGGCGGATGTACTCGCCAGAGTGCGTGCGGCTTTTGATGATTATGCGCAAAAATATGATGGTAAAACCATTTTTGTCGTGGCGCATGACGCAGTGAATAAAGTGATTATTGCCGACTTGATGGGCATGGATTTGAGTCGTTTTTGGCAGATTAAGCAGGATAATACCTGCATCAATGTGCTGGAGCATGAGGACGGAGTATGGCGACTCGTGACGTTGAACAATGTAAGCCACTTGGGCACACTGCTGAGCGGGATCGAGCAGAAGGGCTTGTAATTTACGTGTTTCGTGGAATGTGTTAAGATAGAAATAATGATAAAAAAGGGAGAGATATGTATGTTAGATATCAAATACATCCGTGAACATGCTGATCGAGTTCGCGAGAATCTGCAGAATCGCCATCATGAACTGAATGTCGACGATGTACTGGCGTTGGATAAAGAGCGCCGGGAATTATTGGCCGAAGTCGAAGTGTGGAAACAGGAACGCAATGAAGCGTCCAAACAGGTGGCCATGAAGAAGAAAAATGGCGAAGATGCCTCCGAGTTGATCGCGGCCATGAAAGCCAAAGGGGAGCAGATCGCCGCTCATGATGAACGTTTGCGTACGACCGAAAGTCAGTTGCAGGCATTGTTGTTGGAGATTCCAAATATCTGTCACGAAAGCGTGCCGGTCGGTGCGGACGAAAATGACAATCCGGAAGTTCGTCGTCATGGTACGCCGCGCGAGTTCGATTTTGAACCGAAAGCCCATTGGGACGTAGGTGCGGATCTGGATATTCTCGATCCGGAACATGCAGCGAAAGTCACCGGAGCCAGATTCCATTTTTACAAAGGCTTGGGCGCGCGTTTGGAACGTGCGGTATATAATTTCATGTTGGACATGCATACGGACGAGTATGGATTCACCGAAATGATTCCGCCGTACCTGATCAATGAAGACAGCATGATCGGCACCGGCCAATTGCCTAAATTTGCCGAGGATATGTTCAAAGTGGAGGGCTTGCCCTACTATCTCACACCGACAGCGGAAGTGCCCCTGACCAATTTCCATCGTGATGAAATTATGCAGGCGGAGGATTTGCCGGATCGTCTGTGTGCGTTTACCCCCTGTTTCCGCGCAGAGGCAGGATCTGCCGGACGGGATACGCGCGGTTTGATTCGCCAGCATCAATTCCACAAAGTGGAAATGGTCAAATTCGCCAAGCCGGAAGAATCCTATGACGAGTTGGAAACGATGACGGCTCAGGCGGAAGAAATTTTGCGCCGCTTGGAATTGCCGTATCGCACCATCGCACTTTGCACCGGAGATATCGGTTTCTCCGCCGCCAAAACTTACGATGTGGAAGTATGGATGCCGGCGCAAAATAAGTATCGGGAAATTTCCTCCTGTTCCAATTGTGAAGATTTCCAAGCACGCCGTGCCAATATCAAGTTCCGTCGTTCGCCGAAAGACAAACCGGAATTCGTTCATACATTGAACGGTTCGGGCTTGGCCGTGGGACGCACGGTCGCAGCTATTCTGGAAAATTACCAACAAGCGGACGGAAGCGTATTGATACCGAAAGCCTTGCAACCGTATATGGGCGGTCGCGAAAAAATTGAAAAGAAGAAGTAAAATATAATTTACGAGGCA
The DNA here is from genome assembly GCA_023418435.1 of Bacillota bacterium. Taxonomy (GTDB): domain Bacteria; phylum Bacillota; class Negativicutes; order Veillonellales; family Negativicoccaceae; genus JAEZZT01. The sequence goes on from JAEZZT010000018.1 coordinate 3,519, forward strand.
TAATTGTAACAAAAAAACATCCCCGGGGAAGAAGAACTGTTCCTTTGGGGATGTTTCAGATTAGAAATCCGTAGGAAAAGGTTGCGTTTCAGTTGTCAATTTTGCCCTTTTATGCTATTATACATTTTATGGAAAATAGATAATAAAAGAAATAGAAGATATAAGGAGGAAGATTTTAATGAAAGTGACAGCAACACCTGTAGATCAACATCAATTGACTTTTACTGTGGAAGTACCGGCTGCTGATGTGAATAAAGGTATTCAGGAGGCAGTACGCCGTTTGGCCAATCAAGTAACGATTCCGGGATTCCGCAAAGGCAAGACGCCGCGCAAGATTTTGGAATCGCATTTCGGTAAGGACGTGATTCTCGGCGAAGCCACCGATTTGTTGGTCAACAAATGCTACAACGAAGCGTTGGATGCCGAAAAAGTAGTGCCGGTAAGCCAACCGAACATCGAAGTGGAACATTTTGCAGAAAACGAAGATATGACTTTCAAAGCTACTTTCACGAAAAAACCGGAAGTGGAATTGGGTCAATACAAAGAATTGGATGTCGATCACAAACATACGGAAGTGACTGAAGAAATGGTCACCGAACAGTTGGAAGCCATTGCCAAACAACATGCCAAATTGATCGTTGCCGACGATGCGGAATTGCAAAAAGGCGACTTGGCGATGATCGACTTTGCCGGTAAAATCGACGGCAAACCCTTTGACGGCGGCGAAGGCAAATCCTATCCGTTGGAAATCGGTTCCGGCAGCTTTATTCCGGGCTTTGAAGATCAACTCGTAGGTCATAAGGCCGGCGAAGAAGTCGTTGTCAAAGTACAATTCCCGCAGGAATACTTCGTTCAGGAATTGGCAGGCAAGGATGCCGAATTTACAGTCAACATTTTGGACGTAAAACGTCGTGAAATGCCGACTTTGGATGATGAATTTGCCAAAACGGCAACCAGTTTCTCGACCATGGCAGAACTTCGCGACATGGTGAAGAAACAAATGCAAGACCAAATCGCTCAAGCCGAAATGGAACAATTCCACAATGCGTTGATCAAAACAGCAGTCGACAATGCGAAAGTGGATATTCCGGAAGTGATGATCGAAAACAGAATCGACCAAATGGTGGAAGAGTTGAAACTCAACTTGGAAAGCCGCAATATGAAGTTGGAAGATTACTTGGCGCACTCCGAAAACAGCTTGGAAAAATTGCGTGAAAACTATCGTGAATCGGCCGCTATCAATGTCAAAACGGACTTGGTATTGGAAACTATCTGTGAAAAAGAAGATATTCATGTGACCGAAAACGATATGAACATGGAATTGTTCACGATGGCACAAAACTTCGGTGCGGATCCGAAAGATGTTTGGAACATCATTCAGAAAGAAGGCCGCGTAGGTATGTTGGCCGGCACGGTAGCTCGCAAGAAGGCGGCACGTGTGATCATCATGACGGCCAAACATGAGCATGAGGAAGCAGCTAAGAAGGAAGAAGCAAAAGAAGACAAGAAAGAAGAATAATCGTCACTATTTAAAGGAGGCATGGTGAATGAACTATGTACCGGTAGTCGTAGAACAAACAGCTCGTGGCGAGCGCTCCTATGATATTTATTCGCGTCTGCTGAAAGACCGTATTGTGTTTTTAGGTGGTCCGATTGATGATCATGTAGCCAATATTGTCATTGCTCAGCTTTTGTTCCTCGAAGCGGAAAGTCCGGACAAAGATATTCATTTGTATATCAACAGTCCCGGCGGCGTGGTGACAGCCGGCTTGGCTATCTATGACACCATGCAGTATATCAAGCCCTCGGTATCCACTATTTGCGTGGGTTCCGCGGCCAGTATGGGAGCCGTGTTGCTGACGGCGGGTGCAGACGGCAAGCGCTATGCTTTGCCGCATTCCCGGGTGATGATTCATCAACCTTTGGGCGGTGTGCAAGGTCAGGCAACGGAAATCGAGATTCATGCGCGTGAAATTTTGCGGATGCGTGAAGAACTCAACGGCATCTTGGCCAAACATAGCGGCCGGACATTGGATGATATCAAGGCGGACACGGAAAGAGATTATTTCCTGAGCGCGGAAGAGGCCAAGAAATACGGTCTCATCGATGAAATCCTGGATAGACCTCCGGTGGCTCCGGGACGTGAGGGCTAATATGATTAGAAATACGACAGATGGAAAATCACCTACTTGCAGTTTTTGCGGGCGCGGCAATGACGAGGTAAGAAAATTAATCGCAGGGCCCGGGGTGTATATCTGTGATGAATGTATCAGTGTTTGTGAGAGTATTTTGGCCGAGGAACTGAAAGCGGATGCGAGAGAGCAGCTGAAAGAGCTCAAGGTTCCGACACCTCAAGAAATCAAAGATCATTTGGATGAATATGTGATCGGGCAGGACGAGGCGAAAAAATCCTTGGCAGTGGCCGTTTACAATCATTACAAGCGCTTGCATTCCGAAGTGGACGAAGAAGATGTGGAATTGCAGAAATCCAATATTCTTCTGATCGGACCTACGGGTAGCGGCAAGACGTACTTGGCACAGACCTTGGCGAAGTTCCTGGATGTACCTTTTGCGATTGCCGATGCGACCAGCTTGACTCAAGCCGGTTATGTGGGCGATGATGTAGAGAATATATTGTTGCGGTTGATACAGGCAGCGGATTATGATATGGACCGCGCGGAACGAGGCATTATCTATGTGGATGAGATCGATAAGATCGCCAAACGCACGGAAAATACTTCGATCACTCGGGACGTCTCCGGTGAAGGCGTGCAACAAGCCCTGCTGAAGATCTTGGAAGGGACGGTTGCCAATGTACCTCCGCAGGGAGGACGTAAGCATCCGAACCAGGAAATGCTGCGTATCGATACCACCAATATCCTCTTCATTTGCGGCGGTGCCTTTGACGGAGTCGAGCAAGTCATCTCTCGACGGATGGCAAAAAAAATGATCGGTTTCGGAGCGGATATTCGCCGTCAGGAAGAAGTAAATAAAGCTGAAATATTGGCCCATGTACAGCCGGAAGACTTATTGCGTTTCGGCTTGATCCCTGAATTTATCGGGCGTTTGCCCGTCTTGGTGACTTTGGATCCATTGGATCGAGAGGCACTCCGACGGATTTTGACGGAACCGAAGAATGCATTGGTCAAGCAATATCGCAAACTCTTGGAAATGGACGATGTGGATTTGGAATTTACCGATGACGCATTGGATGCCATTGCCAAAGAAGCATTGGCTCGCAATACCGGTGCTCGCGGCTTGCGTGCCATTATTGAAAAAGCTATGAAGAATGTTATGTTCCATGTTCCGACGCAACGCAATGTAGCGCGTGTGACAGTCACGGCAGAAAGCATTACGGACGGCGCGGAACCAGAAATGGAATACCGCTAGTAAGAAGGCTCTCCGGAGCCTTCTTTTGAACTATTGCGAAAAAGTTATATCCTTGAACGGGATAGGAATGTTAAAATAAAGGTGTAGAATCCACATGCGAAAGGAGAATTTATGACGCAAGAAGAAAAACATGAAGGCATGCAATTGCCCTTGCTGCCGTTGCGCGATGTAGCTATTTTTCCGCATATGGTAACCGGTTTGGATGTGGGACGTGAGGCATCGGTGGCGGCTGTTCAACAGGCCATGCAAGGGGATGCTTATATTGTTACTGTGATGCAATACAACTCCGCGGTAGAAAATCCTGGCGCCGGAGATTTATATACTATCGGTACGGTAGCCAAGGTGAAACAAGTTCTGCAGCTGCCGGAGGGAATTCTGCGTGTGCTGATTGAGGGCATAGCTCGTGTGCGTATTCAGGAGACCCGACTCGAGAAGGGCATGATGTGGGCCGTTATTGAGGACTGTGAGGAAATCAACGAGGGCACGGCGCTTATCGAAACGTATCGCCGCGATATCGTACGCCGTTTTTCGGAATGGGTGGAACACTCCCAATTGGCGATGGATGAGGAAGCCTTGGCGGGATTCAGACAGATGACGGATCCGGGCCAGGTAGCGGATTTCGTTGCCATTCATTTGGCCTTGCAGCCGGCGGCCAGACAACGTTTGTTGGAGGAGATCAGCGTATATCGACGCCTCTATGAAGTGCGCAAATTGTTGATGGCGGAGCAGGAAATTATCCATTTGGAAGAGAAATTGAATGCGGAAGTCCGCCAAGGCATGGACAAAAATCAGCGCGAATATTATTTGCGTGAAAAAATGCGCGTGATTCGTGATGAATTGGGTGAACATGGCGATTTGGACGATGAGTTGGATGAATATCGTCGCAAATTGGAGTCGCTCCATTTGGATGAGGACAAGCATGAGAAAATAGCCAAGGAGATCAAGCGCCTGGAGAAAACGCCGCCGCTGACTCCGGATTCTGCCATTATCCGAAATTATCTGGAATGGATTTTTGATTTGCCGTGGAATGAAGAAACGGAGCTGCGCAGCGATTTGGCTCATGCAGAAGAGATCTTGAATGAAGATCATTTCGGTCTGGAAAAAATCAAAGAACGTATTTTGGAGCATTTGGCCGTACGTCAATTGACGCAGGCTCAAAAGGGACCGATCCTGTGCTTGGTGGGGCCACCCGGCACCGGCAAGACGAGCCTGGCACGTTCGGTGGCACGGGCATTGGATGCAAAATTTGCACGCGTGGCCTTGGGCGGCGTGCATGACGAGTCGGAAATTCGTGGGCATCGCCGCACCTATATCGGTGCGATGCCGGGCAGATTGATCCAAGGTATCGCGAGAGCGAAGTCTCGCAATCCGGTCTTTTTGCTGGACGAGATCGACAAAATCGGGACTGATTTCAGAGGAGATCCGGCGTCCGCGTTATTGGAAGTGTTGGATCCGCACCAAAACTCCAAGTTCAGTGATCATTTTATTGAGCTTCCTTTCGATTTTTCGGATGTATTTTTCCTGATGACGGCGAATACGACTTCGACGATTCCCTTGCCTTTGTTGGATCGCATGGAAATTATCGAGTTGTCCGGTTATACGGAAGAAGAAAAAGTAGAAATTGCTAAACGCTACTTGTTCCCACGACAAATCAAGGAAAACGGTTTGCAAGCAAAAGATGTACGCTGCAGTGATGCCGTGATCCGCAAGTTGATTCGCGAATATACGAGAGAGGCCGGGGTACGCAATTTGGAGCGCACCGTAGGCAGTTTGTGTCGGAAAATCGCCAAGCGAAAGGTGTTGGGCGAAACCGTGGGCAGTGTGACGCTCAAGTCCATTGCCGAGTTGTTGGGACCTCCGAAGTACTTGCCGGAAGAGAAAGAAAAGAAAAACGAAGTGGGGCGTGTCACCGGCTTGGCATGGACCTCCGTCGGCGGTGAAGTGCTGAATACGGAAGTCACCACGTTGAAAGGTAGCGGCAAGATGATTTTGACGGGGCAATTGGGCGATGTCATGAAAGAGTCCGCACAAACGGCGTATACCTATGTCCGCAGTCGAGCCAAACAATTGGGCTTGGAAGAAGATTTTTACAAGGATTTGGATATTCATATCCACTTGCCGGAAGGAGCGATTCCGAAAGACGGTCCTTCGGCGGGGATTACCATGGCAACGGCGATTGCTTCAGCCGTCACGAAGAAACCCGTGCGGGTGGATACGGCGATGACCGGTGAAATCACTTTGCGTGGTCATGTATTGCAAGTCGGCGGTATCAAGGAGAAGGTCCTCGCCGCACATCGTTTGGGAATCAAGCGGATCATTCTGCCGAAAGAGAATAAATCGGACTTGGAAGAGATCCCCGTTTCCGTACGAGAGGAATTGGACTTCCATTTCGTTTCGCACATGGATGAGGTATTGAAAAAGGCGATGGTGAACTAATGGAAAAAGGACATTTCCGCATTGTCGAGTCGAATTATTTGCTGTCGGCAGTCGACTTATCGCAATGCAAGAAGGATGACAAAAGAGAGGTGGCTTTCATCGGCCGCTCGAATGTGGGAAAATCCTCGATTATCAATTCGCTGTGCAATCACCGTGGATTGGCCATGGTGAGTCGCGAGCCCGGAAAGACACGGACGATCAATTATTTCAATATTCGTTCGAAAAAAGCCATTCCGGGGGCAGGCGATGCCGGTGAAGAAGAGCAAAGTTGGTACCTGGTGGATTTGCCGGGATATGGATTTGCCAAGACCAGCCATGAGAATCGCGATGCCTGGTCGGGATTTATCGCCGATTATATGCACAATTCTCAGCACTTGGCGCTGCTGTGCCTGTTGATCGACTTGCGCCACCCGGGTTTGCCGATTGATCGCAAGGCCTATGAATGGTTGCGCGGTCTGGGATTGCCGCTGCAGGTCATCGGTACGAAAAGTGACAAGTTGGGGCAAAGTGACAAGGCGAAGAATCTGAAAAAGATCGCCTCGGAATTTCCGGGAGATTATCCTCCGATTGCGTATTCTTCGTTGAAACATACCGGACGTGAAAAACTCCTGCAAGTGATTGAACAGTTTGTCTGCGAGGAGGATGAAAATGAATAAATGGTTGGGAATCGCCGCCATGGTACTTGCTTTGCAAGTCGGTGGCAATGTACTCGCATACAATGAATACGCCCCGAATTCTTTTGATGAAGTCGAGCGGCAACGACCGGCCTACCAAGCAGCGGCCGTGTTGATTCAAGAAGGCTTGGCGCCGGGATATACGGATGCTTTTTTGCATCGTGCACATTTATCGCGATATGAATTTGCCAAAGCGGTCAAAGCGCTCTTGGAAAATCATGCCTTGCAGCCGCAACAATTGGCAAGTCTGGACGTGACCAAGAAAGAGTATGCCCGTGAATTGGAAGCGTTGGGGGACGGCGTGGAAAGACGAGCCG
>JAEZZT010000116.1 GCA_023418435.1 Bacillota bacterium
CACATGGACCACTAGCTCAGCTGGCAGAGCACCTGACTCTTAATCAGGGTGTCCAGGGTTCGATCCCCTGGTGGTCCACCACCCTTTTTGCCCCGCGGCCAGTCCAACCGCGGGGTTTTTACTTGCCCATTTTTATACTGATATGAACCCCGAGATACGAGCAAATTAATAATTATTTTGCTGGACGGCTTGTAACCGGAACTCCACCGGGGATTAGCCGTTTAGTTTTTCCTTGATTCTATCCCGATTGTACCAATCTATATCTTCTATCTCCACAGCCAGCTCCTCTTGACTATGAAATGTACATCCATGATACATTTCTCGCTTGTATTCTTGAATGAGTTTCAGTTTGAATTTGAGATCATAGCGTAACATAAAGCCCCTAATTCCTTGTTCGGATTTAGGGGGCACTTCAATCAGTTTATTTTTTTCAAAAACTTCAAGGCTGACTTTGAATACTTAACTCTGTAAAAGCTCATCTAAAGTCAGTTCCTTTCCATCCAAATTTTCAAAGTCAATAGATAGCCGCTCAATTTCTTTTTGCTCATCCTTGTCTAAATAAAGACAATTGGCGTCAAGGTATTCCAATAAACTTGCTTTTTCCTCTTGAATAATTGCCTTTACTGCAGCATCTCTCACAAATTCAGAAAAAGATATTCCTCTTTCTTTCACATACTCATTAATGGTGTGATAAATATCTACAGGTAATGTAATATTCTTTCGGATGCTATTCATCGCCATCCTCCTTTTTAGTACATATTATACACACAGTCTTTATAACACACATTATGCGCATTGTTTTTTATATTGTCAAATAAGGTGTAAATGTAAAAAGTCCCCTAAATCCTTGTTCGGATTTAGGGGTGCTTTCATACCTGAAAGTTTTATTGTGCAAGTATGTACACTTCTACCTGTCTTCTGCCATATGCATAACATTCGGGATACGATTCCATGCACAAATCAATCCGTGCTCCTTGAATCGCGCCACCGGTATCTGCCGCAATAGCTTCTCCATAACCGGGAATATACACGCGGCTTCCCAAGGGAATCACATTCGGATCCACGGCGACCACACCACGTTTGGCGGGAATACCGCTAGCCGTGATACCGTTTCCGTCGCCATCCATCGGGTGGTAGGCCGTCGCCTCCATTTCAATGACCTTCGTGAATCGCAAAGCGCCACGCGAGGTTTCCACGACGGATCTCGTTCCGCGGGCCAATTTTTCGGCAACCGGTTTCTTCAACACTTGGCTCGCCACTTCATGGCGGCCTACTTCTCGGCCATCGACCAAAATTCTTTCATAAGTCGCTTGGCGCAGTCCGTCCACACCTTGGCTGACTACTTTTTCCTCGCCCAAACGCATCGTGGGATCCGGCTGTACCATCACATCAAAAGGTACTTTTTCTTCTTGCGTCACTTTTTCCATTTGATAAGTAGCCACCGGTATTTTCATCTGCGGAACTACTTTACTGTCCGCCGGCATCAACACCACATAACGACGTCCGTCATATCCTGCTTGAGCAACCGCCTCCGCCACATGTTCATAAGTCGTATAGGTCTGCACCGCTTTGCCGTCGACATCGATCTCAATCGGCACGGCACGATGAATTCGAATCAACCATTGGCCATTTTTCTCTTCGCTCACTTGCACGCGATCATGCTCGCCCAAATGAACGTTAGCGTCTGCTACCATCCCGCTGACTGATCGCGAAACGGTTTGCGCTTTATAATACTTACCATCTGCCACCACCGTGATATTCCTGGGCTGCATGGCAAATCCGACAGACAGCACGGCCAACAATACCACCAAGGCCGGCAACATCATACGTCGGGATAAGTACTTCCTCCATTCTGTCCTCATAAATTTACCTCCAACGCAGTAATTCTACCACGGGTGGACATATGAGTCAAAAAGCAAAGGTTAACAATGCCGATTTTTCGGTCTTTCGTGCGTTTATTTTTTAATTTTTTCGATGAATTCAAATGCTGCTTTTTTATTTTTATTTATACTTCAAGACTTTGCATACCATTGCTTAGCGTCTTGTCTTTTCCAGGTGGACATCCGAAACATTTTCAAAGCCGACTTTTATTAGTTATTTTATTAAAATTTCATTAACCGTGGTTTTTCAGTGATTTTTTCATCTTATTTTTGGGAATTTCCTTTCAAAAAATGTCATTTTCAGAATCATTTTCACCACTTTCCCACCACTTTTAAAATTCCCTTCTCATTTTTACTTTTGCTCCCCTTCGCAAGAAAAAACAAGCTACCGAAGTAGCTTGTTATAGATAATTGTCCTCCGCGTAAAAAGGTTCCAACCGTTGGCGTAATGTCAGACTTTCGCCCTGATTTCTTTCCTCTGCCAAACGCTGGAAGTACGCTTGGCTATTCAGCGGTTCCTGCTTGGCGATCTCTTTATAGTAACTGCCGTCGGCTTGCATGACATGCGCCTTTTGATTATCCGCCAATTCGATGGCCAAAATATCCTGCAAACGTTGGCGATGGGTCTCATCTTCCACCGGCGCCATCAATTCCACTCGATCATTCAAGTTGCGCGGCATCCAATCCGCCGAACTGATATACGTCTCCGCGCGACCGCCGTTGCGGAAATAAAAGATTCGACTATGCTCCAGAAATCTCCCCACAATACTCCGCACACGGATATTTTCACTGATCCCCGGAATCCCCGGCCGTAAGACGCAAATTCCTCGCACGATCAAGTCGATCTGCACGCCGGCTTGCGACGCTTCATACAATTTCTCGATGATCTCCCGATCGAGCAGCGAATTCATCTTGACGATGATCCGTCCTTCTTCGCCCTGATCGGCAAAGGCAATTTCCCGTTCGATCAATTCCAGCGAGCGACGACGCAAATCCATCGGCGCTACGATGAATTTATTCCACTCCGGCGGGTCCGAGTACCCGGACAGCAGGTTGAAGAAATTGGACGCATCCCTGCCAAATTGGTCATTGGCCGTAAAGATCCCTACATCCGTGTACAACTTGGCCGTCTTACCATTATAGTTACCAGTCCCCACATGCACATAGCGTCGAATTCCATCTGCTTCACGCCGAATCACCAAGGTGCATTTGGAGTGTGTCTTGACCCCCACCAAACCATAGATGACATGTGCACCGGCTTGCTCCAAGCGACGTCCCATGACGATATTGTTTTCTTCATCGAAACGCGCCTTGACTTCCATCAGCACCGTGACTTGCTTACCATTCTCCGCCGCCTGTGCCAAGGCTTGCACAATCGGCGAATCCGAGCTGACGCGATACAATGTCTGCTTGATTGCCAGCACATGCGGATCTTTGGCCGCATCCGCCACGAAACGCACCACCGGATCGAAAGATTCATAGGGCAAATGCACGAATAAATCCTTCGCCCGAATCATCGCAAATATATCTTTTTCTTCCGCTTGCAAAATCGATGCCGGAGTCTGCGGCTTGGCCTTCCGATAGCGCAGATGGTCGTAGCCCTCGATATCCGTAAACGGGAAGAACACCGTCACGTCCAGAACTCCTTCCGTTTCATACACATCATCTTGGCTCAAGTGCAAGGCCTCACACATGGTGGCCTGCCATTCGGGACTGGCTCCTTTTTCCATTTCCATCCGGACAGCTGCCCCACGGCGACGCAACTTCAAGGATTTCTCCACTTCCAGGAGCAAATCGTCGGCCCCTTCTTCATCGATATCCAAATCGGCATCGCGAGTCACACGAAAAGTTCTTGCCTCGAGGATTTGATACCCGTGGAAAAATCGCCCGGCCCAATGGCGCAAAATATCTTCCAGAAAAATGAAATTCCGTTCCTCATCCGCCTCAATATCACGGGGCAATTCCAAGATACGCGGCAACACCCCCGGCACCGGCAAAATTGCCGTACGGACGGTCTCCTCACCGGACTTTTGCAAACGCACCGCCAAATTCAAACTACGGCTCATCAGGAAAGGAAATGGATGACTCGCATCCACCGCCAGCGGTGTGACCACCGGATAAATCATCCTTTCAAAATATTCCGCCAACCACGTTTTCTGCTGTTCCGTCAAATCGTCCAATGCCAAGAAATGCAAACCCTCTTGTCCCAAACGCTCCTGTATCCGGCTCAAGTATTGATACTGCTTGGCATACAGTTCCCGACACTTGCGGGTAATGGCTACCAATTGCTCCGCCGGAGTCAAGTTGGCATTGTCCCGTCGTTGAATGCCGTTGGCTCGCAGATGCATCAAACCGGCGACACGGATCATGAAAAACTCATCCAAATTGGAACCGGTAATCGCAATAAATTTCAACTGTTCCAATAGAGGATTATTCGGGTCTACCGCTTCTTCCAATACCCGCTCATTGAACGCCAACCAACTCAGTTCCCGATTCAAGAAATATTGGGAGTCAAACTTCTCCTCTCTCATGACCGTCTCCTTTCCAAGGCTGCATCCAAACCGAACACATCCTTGCACATCGCCGTCTCGGCACGGAAAGTCCACTGTTCCAGCAAAGTCTCCGCTTCCGATTCATATGTAATCCGCAACAAATCCCGTGACAATTCCGCTTCCACACGATGCAATTTCTGTGCCTCGCCCTGATCCATGGCCCGCGCCATACGCAACACGGCAACCAACTTGAGCACCGTCATCTTCGCCTGTTCGGGCAAGCGGCGGAAAGGCTCGTCCTTATCACCGGGTCTGCCTTTATAGTTATAATAAGCAACTGTCGCTACAATCTCTTTTTCCAAATCCGTGAGTCCGAAAATATCCGTTCCCATGATGAGATGGTACGTATGCTCGTTATTGCGTCGCAGGTTGACATAGCGTCCGATCTGATGCAAGAGCGCCGCCATGCGCAATAAATACATATCCTGCTCATCCAACCCATGCACGGGCCGCAACGCCTTCATCAGAATGTGCGCATACTTTTCGACCGTCTCTACATGGCGAATATCACTGCCGTACCGAGCTGCAATCGCTCTTGCCAACTGCAAGTGCTGATCCCGCAAAGCATACAATTCCGGAGCCGATTCCAGCTCCGCACCATAGTACAACGTCGCCCCTTCCAAGAAGGAGGTCTTCATCATCACCAAATGCTCTGCCGGGATATGGGCAAGAATTTCCGCATATAAATGCAAGGTCGGCAACAATCCTTCCGCCTGCGGCTCGGTGATCCGGCAATGTTTAGCCAACTCGGTCGCCGTCAGGCCCTTCGTTTCTCGAAAGACACGCTCGAAACTATCCGGCCGCAGAATCATCATACTGTGATGGTTGCGCACGCCCATCAATTGCCCCACTAGACGAGATTCCCGACCGGACAACACCAAGTAGCGAATATCGTAAGAAGCCAGGACCGGCCACAAAGGTGCCAACATATGCCGCAAATATTCATTGACGACATGGGGGAAGGCTTGGTCATCGCGTTGGTTACGATCAAAATTCTCCAACAAGCGCAAAGTCCCGATATGCACATTTTGCTGGTAGCACAAATGATTATCATGCCAGACGGTAAATCCTACCGAACTGGAGGTAATATCGACAAACAGCATCGCCTGCGTAATAGGCACCTGCTCTCTTTCCGTCGGATGAGTGATCGCATAATGCAAGGCAAAGTGCTTGAAATAAATTTCCTGCGGCATATCCAGGACCTGTACATGCAATCCGGTATGGACACGAATCAAGTCACAAATCATCCGTCGATTTTCTGCTTCACGCAACACGGCAGTGGCATATACCGCCACTTCTTCCACACAATAATCTGCCAAAATCCTGCGGAAACCGTTCAAAATCCGGCACATTTGACGGATGGAAGTAAACGACAAGCCGCCGGTCGTAAACACTTCTTCCCCGAAGCCGACCTCACGACGAGCTTTTTGTATCGTGGTTACCTGCTGCATACCTCGGTACTCGACGATCGTCAATGACAATGCCACCGAACCGATATGAATGACGCCATAGATATGTCCTGCTCTGTCTTGCATGATCCTTCCTCCTTTGCAATTTCATTATAGTACAAACCGCCCGCTTCTACCAATGATTTCGCCTCTTTCCGAAGGTAAAAAAGGTAAAAAATATATTTCTCCGGCATGACGATTTTGGCAAAAACAAGTCCCCTTTTCGCAATATCTCCATGCCCATGTCTAGAAATTCAAACCTCTATCATATACAATAAGAAAAAAGAGTATTGAAAGGAGTCACCCTATGTGGGAAGAACATCGTACGGAAAGAATCGGGTTGATTGATTTAGGTTCGAACTCCGCACGCTTTGTCGTGATGGAGATTCTGCCCAATCAGTCGTACCATCTCATCTACCAGGATAAAAGAGCCGTCCGCCTCAGCGAGGGCATGTCGGAGACCGGCAAATTGACGGCCGCCGCTCGTCAGCGCACATTGGATGCGTTGGACAACTTTTCGCACACCGCTGCCTTGCTCGGCGTGGATCACATGTCCGCCGTCGCAACTGCCGCCATGCGCAACGCTCCGAACGGCATCAGCTTCCGCGACGAGATCGAAACACGCACCGGTATTCCGCTGACCGTCATCAGCGGTCGTGAAGAGGCTCGACTCGGCTACTTGGGCGTGGTCAACACCATACCTCATCCGGATTTCATTCTCTTCGACCTCGGCGGTGCATCCATGGAAGTATCCCTCGTGCGCAATCGTCATCTCGTCCAAGCCGTGAGCCTTCCCATCGGGGCCTTGACCTTGACCGAGAAATATCGGACGACGGACAAAGTCAGCAAAAGTGCCAAGGAAAATATTCGCCAAGAAGTGCGCGAAGCATTGACCGCCATTTCCGGCATTGAAAATGCCAAACTGCCGGTCATCGGCATCGGCGGTACGGTGCGCAACTTGGCCAAGATCCAACAACGTCGTACCGAATATCCCATCCCCAAATTGCATCAATACCAAATGTCCGCTGCCGTCATGAAAGATTTGGAAAATCTACTGACGAGCAAAAATTTGGCAGATCGCGGCAAAATTTCCGGCCTGGCTGCCGAAAGAGCCGACATCATTTGTGCCGGGACGATGATTATTCGCAACCTGCTCGAATATGTGGCCGCCGAAGAGCTCATCATCAGCGGTTGCGGTTTACGTGAAGGCCTATTCTATCACTACTATGCCATGCAATATTGCTCCGGACGACAATTTCCGGACAATATGATCTATCGCAGCGTGATGAACTATCGCGGTACCTTGCCGCTCGACAATGACCAGCACATGACCTATGTCACGGACATGGCACTGCGCATGTACGACGGACTGCAAGCGAT
>JAEZZT010000125.1 GCA_023418435.1 Bacillota bacterium
GTTTGTGGCTTACTTTACGGCGGATATTAAAATGTCATCCTTTTCATCCGGGCGGATATGATCCGGTGCCCATGAAAAAGACACGACACTCGGAGGAGGAATGAAGTGAGTATTTTTAGCGATGCAATCGATTTTTTAGCATCGATTATGCAACAATTTTTGTCACTTTGTTATGAATTGACAGTGCATCTAGGAATTCCCAGCTACGGAATTGCCATTATCATTATGACTATTTTGATAAAAGTGGCGTTATTGCCCCTAGCAGTCAAGCAAATTCGTTCGATGAAGGGAATGCAGGAATTGCAGCCTCGCATTCAACAAATTCAAAAGAAATATAAGGGAGACCCGCAGAAGCAACAGCAGGAAATGGCAAAAATGTATCAGGAGTTGGGAATCAATCCTTTGTCGGGGTGTTTGCCCATGTTGATCCAAATGCCGTTTTTGATTTCCATTTTCTATGCTTTGCGTCAATACCAATATAATCCGGAACATATGAGTTTCCTTTGGTTGCCTAGTTTGGGACAACATGATCCCTACTACATATTGCCGGTTATTTCTGCGTTATCGACTTTTATCATGCAGAAGCAGACAATGAGCAGTAATTCTTCCGGACCGTCCGCTACGCAACAGAAAGTCATGATGGTTTTCATGCCTTTATTTATCGGTTATATCAGTTTGAAATTTCCGAGCGGTCTCGTTATTTATTGGGTAGTTTCCAATATTTTCCAGATGGTACAGCAATTTATTATGTTCCGTAAGTCACCGGAAGGAGCCAAATCATGAGTCAGCAAGTAGAAATCACGGCGAAAACAGTAGAAGAAGCAGTTGCCCAAGCCTTGGAGAAATGGCAAGTTGCTCGTGATCAAGTAGCGATTGAGATATTGGAAGAGCCTTCCAGAGGATTTCTCGGCTTTGGTGCCAGAGACGCGAAAGTTAAGGTCACTCTTTTGGAAAAAGCGAGCGTTGAGGCTCCGCAAATTGTGGAAGAAGTAACTCCCGGAGTAGCGGTATTTAATGAAGAAACTTCGGAAGAACCCAACATTCTTGAAGAAAAAGTGAATGAAGCTGAAATAGGCAATGAAGAGCCGGAAGATGTGAAAGAAAACTCTCGCAATGCTTATTTTTCGGAAGAAGAACAGGAAGCGGCGGCGCAAGCGGGGAAAGCTTTCCTGCAAAATTGTGCCGAGGCAATGGGAATCAATGTGATGATTGAAAAATTGACACAGGAAGATCGCATTGTCCTGCATCTTCACGGCAAGGGTTTGGGAGTGTTGATCGGCAAGCACGGCAAGACTTTGGATGCGTTGCAATATCTGACAAATTTAGCAGCGAATAAAGATCTCAAAGGCCGATACTTCATTATGCTGGATGTAGAGAACTATCGTTCGCGTCGGGAAGAAACTTTGGAGGCGCTGGCGAGAAGAATGGCGGCGAAAGTAAAATTGAGCCGTCGACCATTGGTCTTGGAACCCATGAATGCGTATGAGCGTAAAATTATTCACTTGGCGTTACAGGATGATCCCGAAGTGTATACACTAAGCGAAGGCGAGTTTCAGGATCGGCATTTAGTAATTCATTATAAAGATTAAAAGACCGGGATAACCGGTCTTTTCTTGTGTAGGACATGGAGGAAGCATGTACGAAAAGGACACTATAGTTGCTATTGCTACCGCACTCGGTGAAGGGGGAATCGGTATTATTCGTTTATCCGGCCCCCAAGCGATTGCGATTGCCGCTCACGTGTTTGATCCGAAGAATGGAGACTTACGAGAAGCGCCCGGTTATACTGCACATTACGGTCATGTAAAAAAAGATGGCCGAATCATTGATGAGGGAATTTGTCTGGTAATGAAGGGGCCGCATTCGTATACTGCGGAAGATGTGGTGGAATTGCAAATGCATGGCGGCATGACCGTCCTGCGCAAAACCTTGGAGTGCTGCCTGGATGGAGGAGCTCGTCTGGCGGAGCGGGGAGAATTTACGGAGAGGGCGTTCCTGAATGGACGCTTGGATTTGGCGCAGGCTGAGGCGGTCAAAGATATTATTTCGGCTCGCACGGATGCCGGGCTCAATATTGCCGTAGGGCAATTGGGAGGGCGCTTGTCGCAGGAAGTGGAGCGGATGAGCGAATTATTGGCTGATCTCATCTCTTCTTTGGAAGCGGTGATTGATTATCCGGAAGAAGATTTGGCGGAAAAATCCCATGCGGAAATAGATCGTGATATCCGTCATATGCGGGAGAAATTACGCCTACTGATTGAGAGCTCCGAATCAGGCCGTTGTTGGCGCGAGGGGCTGCGTACGGTAATTACCGGGTTACCGAATGCCGGCAAATCCAGTCTTCTCAATCTTCTTTTGGCGGAAGAGCGTGCGATCGTGACGGATGTCCCTGGAACGACAAGGGATACGATATCCGAGTATGCTACTATCGGAGGTATTCCCTTGCACTTGGTAGATACGGCAGGAATCAGAAACACTACGGATACCGTGGAAAAAATCGGCATTGATCGTGCGCATAAAGAAACGCAGGCGGCTGATCTGGTATTGGCTATGGTGGACGGATCCCAACCCCTGTCCGAGGAGACATCTTCTTGGCTCACATCCCTGCAGGAAAGAAGAGTTATTGTTCTATTGAATAAAGCCGACTTGCCGTGTATAGTAACAGAAGTACAGATTCGTGATATTTTGGGAGAGGTTCCCGTTATCCGTATCTCGGCACAGAGCGGTCAGGGTGTAGATGAATTATCCCAAGTTATCCGGGAGTCCGTCTTGGAAAATGGTTTGGGGTCCGGAGAGGAAGTATTACTGACGAATACTCGGCAAATGAATCATGCCCGCCAAGCCGCCATTCATTTGGAAACGGCTCATGATGCTTTGCAAACCGGCTTACCGGAGGATTGCATCACGGAAGATTTGCGCTACGCGTGGGATGAATTGAATGCCATCCTCGGTCGCCGAGGAGACAGAGATATAGTAAGTGAAATCTTCCGACGCTTTTGCGTAGGCAAGTAGGAGATGAATATGGAAGTATTACAACAATATGATGTTATTGTCGTGGGGGCAGGACATGCCGGTTGTGAAGCTGCATTGGCGGCGGCACGCTTGGGCATGAAGACGTTATTGACCACGATATCGTTGGAAAATATAGCCATGATGCCTTGCAATCCGGCTATCGGCGGACCGGGCAAAAGCCATTTGGTACGAGAGCTGGATGCCTTGGGAGGCCAAATGGGCGAGGTAGCGGACGAGACGGCCATTCAAATGCGGATGCTGAATCGCGGTAAAGGGCCGGCGGTACATTCATTGCGTGCACAATCCGACAAGAATGCTTATCATCGACGCATGAAGGAAATTGTCGAGAATGAACCGAATTTACAAGTCAAACAACTCATGGTGACTGAGCTCTTGGTAGAAAATCAGCAGGTCAAAGGAATTCGCACCGAGTTGGAAGAGGTATATCAGGCAACTTGTGTCATTCTGGCAACGGGCACGTATTTAACCAGCAAAATTTTGATAGGAAATCAATCGTATTTTTGCGGACCGAACGGTTATCGAGCAAGTATGGAATTGGCGGACTCGTTACGCCAAGCGGGGATTCGCTTGCAGCGCTTCAAAACGGGCACTCCCAGTCGTGTAGACAAGAGAACCTTGCATACCGAACGAATGGAAAAACAGGAGGGAGACTCCGATTTTCATACTTTTTCTTTCCTCTCTACCCGGGAGAACAGAAATAAAACTTGTTGTTGGCTGACCTATACCAATGATAAAACGCATGAAATTATCCGCGCCAATATTCATCGCGCACCTTTGTATGCGGGCAAAGTAGAAGGTGTAGGGGCACGGTATTGTCCGTCCATTGAGGATAAAGTGGTGCGTTTTGCCGATAAAGAAAGACATCAACTATTTGTCGAACCGGAAGGTTTGGATACGAATGAAATGTATGTCCAGGGGATGTCCACCTCGTTGCCGATGGATGTACAATATGATTTTCTGCGTACGATACCGGGTTTGGAAGATGTGGAAATTATGCGGCCCGCTTATGCGATCGAGTATGATTGCTTGGATCCGTTGCAATTAACAGCCGGACTTGCGCATAAAGAAATTGCGGGACTGTTTTCGGCGGGTCAAGCCAACGGTACTTCCGGCTATGAAGAAGCGGCCGCGCAGGGATTGATTGCGGGGATTAATGCCGCACGCTACATTAAAAAAGAAGAACCTTTCACATTGACGAGAGCGGAGTCTTATATAGGAACCCTCATTGATGACTTAGTCACTAAAGGTACCAATGAGCCGTATCGCATGATGACCTCGCGCAGTGAGTATCGACTTTTGTTGCGTCAGGACAATGCCGATTTACGTTTGACACCGAAAGGAAGAGACATCGGTTTGGTTAGCGATGAGCGTTGGGAAAAATATGTAGCGAAAAAAGAAGCGATCGATCATTGGCATGAGCTTTTAAAATCAACCGTTTTGACACCCTCCGAGGAAACAAATAAAAAATTAGTTGAAATCGGCACGGCGCCGCTCAAGACCGGCATAACGGCAGAGCAAATTTTGCGCCGTCCGGAAATCAGTTTTATGGATTTGGCAAGTATCTTGTCTTGGGAGTCGCCGGATATAGATGTCCGGGAAGAATTGGAAGTATCCGTCAAGTATGCCGGTTACATAGGTAAGCAACAGGAAAGAATTGATCGCCAAAGAAAAATGGAAAGTACGCCGTTGCCGGCTGATTTGGATTACCAACATCTCAAGGGAATTTCTTTGGAAGCGGCCCAAAAATTGGCGGAATTGCGCCCTGCGACACTCGGGATGGCCTCGAGAATATCCGGAGTGTCTCCGGCGGATATTACCGTACTGATGATCTATTTGGAGCAGATGAGGAGAAAAAAGAATGCCGACGCTTAAAGAAAACTCCTTGGCTGTAGAACGAATTTGCCAAGTACTGAGTGTATCTTTGCCGAATCTGGACTCTCGGATGGCCGAGCAGTTGAGCCGATACTATGAAGAGGTTTGTGAGCGGAATTTAGTTATGAATCTGACCACAATTACCGAGAGTGAAGAATTTCTGCAAAAGCATTATGTAGATTCTTACTTGGCGTATCGTCCGGAATGGTTTCAAGGTGTAAAAAAAGCATTGGACTTGGGAACCGGTGGGGGATTCCCGGGAGTCCCTTTTGCAATTTATACGCCGGATATAGAATGGACGCTATTGGACTCGGTCGCAAAAAAACTGAACTTTATTGCTGAAAGTGCACATAAATTGGGTATCCATAATATAGCTACGCTTCATGCCAGAGCGGAGGATGCCGGTCATAACAAGAAGTATCGGGAAGAGTTTGACATGGTCGTTTCTCGCGCGGTGGCAAATCTTGCCATACTTTGTGAATGGGCATTGCCACTAGTCAAGGTCGGCGGTGTATTTTTGGCATTGAAGGGGCTGAAAGGTGAAGAGGAATTGGCACAGGCTCAACATGCGATCACTTGTTTGGGTGGTGAGTTGGAAGAGGTATATTCCACTTCCTTGGGAGATGATGGCAAGCGCACCATTATCGCTATTCGCAAAGTAAGTGCGACGGAAAGACGCTTTCCCCGCAAGCCGGGCGTAGCGCAAAGAAAACCTTTGTAAGGAGGATGGATGATGAAAACGAAGGACTACTTGGTAAAGCCGAATAAGGGATTGAATCTCTCCGAGATTTGGACAAAACCTCCCAAGGATATGGCCAAGGAAGATTCGCAAGCAGCACTTGCCGAAATTATTGAGGAGTTGAAAACTTGGCAAGAGAAACTTTATGCTGAGCATCACTATGGACTGGTAATAGTACTGCAAGCCATGGATGCCGCCGGTAAAGACAGCATGATCAAGAAAGTATTTGCCAATCTCAATCCGCAAGGCGTGCGAGTGCACTCTTTCAAGGAACCCAGCCAAGAAGAGCTGGATCATGACTATCTTTGGCGGATTCATAACAAGTTGCCCACCATAGGAGAAATCGCCATCTTCAATCGTTCGCATTATGAAGATGTCATCGTTACCCGCGTGCATGATCTTTTGGAAAAAGGAGCTTTGCCGGAAGAATTGATTCATGGAGAAGTATGGCATGATCGTTTTCGTCAAATCAATAAATGGGAACAGTACTTGCATGAAAATGGATTCCATGTATTGAAGTTTTTCCTGCATGTATCCAAAGAGGAACAAAGTGAGCGCTTGTTGGAAAGGATTGTGTTGCCGGAGAAGAACTGGAAGTTCTCTTTCTCGGATATTACCGAAAGAAGATATTGGGACGATTATGAATATGTCTATGAAGATATGTTGATGAATACTTCTACGGAATATGCGCCATGGTATATTATTCCGGCAGACAAAAAATGGTTCTCTCGTCACTTGGTGGCTCAGGTAGTATTGGAAAAACTTCGCGAAATTAATCCGGAGTATCCGGAGCTTTCCGAAGCGGATCAGAAAAAATTGGCCGAGTGGAGAGATTTGTTGGCCAAGGAAAGCGGCCTGAAAATCGAAGATTTGATGTAACAGTAAAAAGAATGTTTCACGTGAAACATTCTTTTTATTTACTATTGAACTGTCCGGAAAGGGGCATGAATCCTTTGCCGGGCAATAGATGATTTTCTCTTATGCGTGAGAAGTAGCCAAAAGTGAATCGGTGTGTCGACTTCGTTTTAAGAGAAATAAGGTAAATATTTTAGCGATGAGACATGAGTCAATTTTCCCGAATATTTGAGGATAGAAGGAAGTGACTTGCTTGTCGATGCCCCTGAGATATTCGCTTCAGGGATTGCCGGCAGTACCACCCGGCAGGATTTCTTTCGGTAACGGTGCGGTGAGGAAGCTTGGCAGAAAATCGCTGATGTTTCACGTGAAACATTGGGTGTGTTTGCGGATTATGGTATACTAAAAAGATAGGAAATGGAGGTGCCGGTGTGGGTAAAGTAATTGCCATCATGAATCAAAAAGGCGGAGTGGGAAAGACGACTACAGCCGTCAATCTGTCGGCTTGTTTGGCAGAGGTAGGAAAAAAGGTGCTTTTGGTAGATGCCGATGCACAGGGCAATGCTACCGGTGGAGTAGGAATTGGCAAAGAAGATTTGGAAATGTCTCTATATGATGTCTTGGTCAATGAAGAGGACGTCAAGCCGATTCTGGTAAAGACCATGTTAAAAGGACTACATGTGTTGCCTGCCACCATTGCTTTGGCCGGCGCCGAGGTGGAGTTGGTCAATATGGTTTCACGTGAAACACGACTCCAAAAAGCGCTATCTCCTATGCGAAAGAAATATGATTATATTATTATAGATTGTCCACCTTCATTGGGATTGCTGACAGTGAATGCATTGACAGCGGCCGATACGGTTCTGGTCCCCGTGCAATGTGAATACTATGCTTTGGAGGGGGTTGCACAACTGGTTCAAACGATTCAATCCGTAGCATCCGCTTGGAATCCGGGTTTGCGCTTGGAAGGTGTTTTGTTGACGATGTTTGACGGTAGAACCAACCTTTCTTTGCAGGTGGCTGAGGAAGTCAAGAAATATTTTCGTGACAAAGTATATCGTACGATGGTGCCCAGAAATGTACGTTTGAGCGAAGCTCCCAGCTTTGGAGAGCCTATCATCGTTTACGATCCGCGCTCGAAAGGGGCAGATGTCTATCGACGTTTGGCCAAGGAGGTAATTGCTCGTGATTAGAAAAGGTAAAGGTTTGGGGAAAGGCTTACATGCTCTCTTGGGCGATACTCCAAGTGCCAATACAGGCATTGTGGAAATCAGTATATCCAAAATTCAGCCCAATCCGCATCAACCTCGACAAGTCTTCAATAGTGAGGCTCTGCAAGAGTTGGCAAAGTCCATTCAAGAGTATGGAATCATCCAACCGTTGATAATCTGTCGACAAGCGGATGACTATATATTGGTAGCGGGAGAAAGACGCCTGCGGGCCGCGGAAATAGCCGGTTTGAAACAGGTCCCCGTTATCATTCGTGAATATGATGATCCGTCACAAGCAGCCATTGCTTTGATTGAGAATCTTCAGCGCGAAGATCTCAATCCGATGGAAGAGGCCGCTGCCTACTATCGTTTGGGTGACGAGTTCAAGCTTACACAAGCACAGGTAGCCCAACAAGTAGGAAGAAGCAGATCTTATATTACCAATATGTTGCGCTTGCTTCAATTGCCGGATTATATCCGTGAAAAGCTGAAGCTGAGAGAGTTGACGATAGGACAGGTTCGGCCCTTGATCAGTATGGATGATCCGGATGAGCAAGTCCGTTGGGCGCAGCGCATTGAGGAAGAAGGATTGACCGCGCGCCAAGTGGAGCAACTCTTAGCCAAGCCGGAACGAAGAAAAAGTGTGAGCCGCAAGAAAACGAAGAAGGTGGACTCTCAGTTGGAGGCCTATGTAGAAGATTTAGCTGAGAAAATGAAGGTCGAGTTGGGAACACCGGTTCAAATTCAGTTGCACGCAGGTAGAAAAGCGGGCGGAGTCATGCATATCACTTTTGCAAATGTGGATGAGCTTTCCCGTTTGGCAGAATATTTCGTTAAGGAGTAAAAAATGAATTGGTTTACAAGTGCCGGCAGTAATATGCTGTTGGGAGTGTTGGCGGCTTTCCTTTTGTTATTGATTTTTTATGTATTATTACTCAATTATAAAATGAATCGCCTGACTAAGAAATATCATCAATATATGAAAGGCGAGGAAGGTATCTCCTTAGAAAGGAAACTGTCCGTGGAAGTAAAGGAATTACGCGAAATGACCGGCAGAATATCTTCCATGGTAGCGGAGCAGGAAGAGCTATCTCGCTTGCAGAACAGTGCTTTGCAAAATGTCGGCCTGGTTCAATACAATGCATTCCCTGACAGCGGTCAGCAGGAAAGTTTTTCTTTGACTCTCCTGGACGGCAAGGGAAGCGGTTTTACATTGACTTCGCTCACCAATCGTAACGAGTCGAGACTCTATACGAAAATTGTCAGAGAAGGCAAGTACTTGGGACGAGCCAGTATAGAAGAAGAGCAAAGTCTCGAACAGGCCTTGCGGCGAGCATTTATTCAAGAACAGAAAGGAAAATAATGAAGTACCACATAGATAAAGAAAAGGTAGAATTTTCTTTTTCTAGGCGTCAATTTAATTGTTTATTGGCTGTGGAAGCGATTCTCTGGGTGCTGGCGATATCCTGCATCATTTGGGGATTTCTTCAATTCCGTGAGGTCCATCGTTTGCAGGAAGAAAATATTTTGCATCAAAGGCAATTGGAAATAGCCAATACACAGCTTCAAGCGTTAGAAAAGCGCATGGAAAAATTGGACGCTTTGGATCAAGAATTGCGTAAGATGGTGTCCGGGGGTCAGGGTTCCGGCTTGGGCCAAGGTGAGGGGGCTACGCTTGCCAGAAAACCCGAAGCGGGGCAACCGACCAGTCCGGGAGCCCTTCTCAAACGTTTGGCGGCGCTGGCAGAACAAGCCGATAAGAGGGCGTTATCACTCTCCATGATTCAGCTGGCGATACGAGACGGCGTAGAATTGCAACCGGAGATGGTACAACGCAATTTTGAGGGGAATAAAGACAGCGATACTCCCTCCTTGTGGCCGGCACAGGGCATGATCAGCTCGCCGTTCGGATGGCGGGTCAGTCCGATTACCGGCAGGACTTCTTTTCACGAAGGAGTCGATATTGCAGCTGATTACGGTACACCTATCCGTGCTACGGCCAAAGGAGTCGTGACTCGCTCCGGTTATGTGTCGGGGTATGGTTACTTGGTTGAAATTCAACATGCAGGTGATATTATTACCCGCTATGGTCATAATTCCTTGAATATTGCACAAGTGGGGGCGGAAGTAAAAGCAGGCGATATTATTGCTCTTATGGGCTCTACGGGCAATAGCACCGGCTCGCATGTACATTATGAGGTGCGCATTCATGGCACGCCGGTGGATCCGCAATTATTCTTACCGAGCAGCTCGCGAACGATTACTGAACTGAAAAATAAATAAGGCGATAGTAAGATCTCCGTGCGGAGATCTTTTTGTTTGCTTCGGTTAGGATAAAAAATCATTTTTATTATGCCAATTTAGCAATCGAAGTGTTTCTATTTCTTTTTTTGCAAATCGGCCGGGATGGTGTCGGTATAAAGGGTGAAGCCATGAAGCTTTGTAGTGCAAGGCATGAAAAGAATTTTGGGTGTACACTATTTAATTTATCGTGTATACAATATGCCGTTTAAGCCGAAAAATAGGGATTTATAGCTATTGACCCGGAAATTTTTCATCATATATAATGAGGCGCATAAGGAAGAATCCTTAAATTTGCAAAGGAGGGATGCCAATGAAATTAAGTTGGAAACGATCCATAGTCATGCTGGCGCTGGGCAGTGCTATGGTCCTGAGTTTGGCAGCTTGTCAACCTCAAAACGAAAATCGCTCCAACCAACCGATCGCGATCGGAAGCAATCTGGAACTCACCGGAGTCAACGCCAGTTTCGGTACTTCCACGGTGAATGCGATGCAACTGGCTATTGATGAAATAAATAGTGCGGATGGTTTGTTGGGACGACAAATTCAACTCATTTCCTTAGACAATCGCAGTGACGTGGCCGGAGCTACGGATGCGATGATCAAATTGGGAGATGCCGGTGTCGTAGGAATTATCGGACCGGATACGAGCTCTAACGTCATTGCGGTCGCTCCTGTGGTCGCCGCACATCATATACCGTTGATTAGTCCGAAAGCGACCAATCCGGCCGTGACGGTGGATCCCAAGACGGGAAAAGTTCGCGAATATGTATTTCGAGCTACTTTTATTGATTCCTACCAAGGTAAGATAGCGGCCGAATTTGCGCGTGAGCGTTTAGGCGTAAAACGAGCGGCCATCTTGGTAGACAATTCAAGTGAATATGCAATCGGACTTGCCAAGTTCTTTGAAGAGAGCTTTCGTGCAGATGGCGGAACGGTTATTTTAAAGGAAGCATACTTACAAAAAGATGTGGACTTCAAAGTAACCTTGACAAAAATCAAAGCAGCGCATCCGGATGTACTTTTTGTTCCCGGATACTATCAAGAAGCAGGTTTGATTATCCGTCAAGCTCGCGAGTTGCAGATGAATATACCGATTCTAGGGGGAGATGGTTGGGACTCCGATAAATTGACGGAAATTGCCGGTGCCGCCAATCTCAATAATACATACTATACGAATCATTATTCCCCGGAAGATACGGATCAGCACTTGCAACAATTTATCAAAAAATTTGAACGTCGCTTCGGCTACAAGCCGGACTCCTACGCCGTACTGGGATATGACTCCATCCGTTTATTGGTACAGGCAATTCAAAAGGCGGGGAGCACGGATGCCAAAGCCATTCAGAAACAATTGACGGAAACCAAGAATTTTGAGGGAATCAGTGGCAAAATTTCCATTGATGAAGAGCACAATACTCTTTCCAGCGGAGTGGTTATTCAAATGGTAGATGGAAAGAGAGTATTTTTGGAAAGAATTCATTTGCATAAATAAAGGAGGATAAAAATGAAACAGTGGAAACGTTGGTTGGGAGTAACGCTGGCAAGCGTCGCAGTGATGGGCTTGTTGACCGGTTGCGGCGGAGATAAGAAAGAGTCCGGCGACACGATTAAGATAGGGGCCAATTTGGAGATTACGGGCAACCAAGCATCCTTCGGTCAAAGCTCCAAAAATGCGGTAGAACTCGCTGTCAAGGAAATCAATGACAAGGGTGGTATTTTAGGTAAAAAAGTCAGCGTTATTTTTGCGGACAATCGGAGCGAAGCAGCCGAAGCGACGACCCAAATGCAGAAATTGATCGATGAAGGTGTAGTGGCAACGATTGCTCCGGACACCAGCTCCAATGCTATTGCGGCGTCTGCGATCAACAACTCCGCAAAGGTTCTGGGTATTGCGCCGACGAGCTCCAATCCCCGCGTAACTTGGGATGACAAGGCAAATAAAGTTCGCGAATACATGTTCCGCGCTACTTTTGCCGACCCGTTCCAAGGCCGTGTCATGAGCCAGTTCGCACGCAATACTTTGCACGCACAGAAAATTGCCATTCTTATCGACAATTCGAGTGATTATTCGAAAGGGTTGGCAAAATACTTCGAGGAAGATTTTACGGCCAATGGAGGTACGATTACAGCGATTGACGGATTCCTGCAAAAGGATACGGACTTCAAAGCGACATTGACCAAGATTATCGCCGCCAATCCGGATGGAATCTTCCTACCGGCATACTATCAGGAAGTTGGCCTGATCATTAAACAGGCGCGAGAAATGGGATATACCAAGCCGATCTTCGGCGGTGATGGTTGGGATAGTGCGAAATTGGCCGAAATTGCCGGTGCCAATAATTTGAACAACACGTACTTCAGCAACCACTACGCAATTGACGAAAACAATAAAAAGGCGATGGATTTCGTTGCTGCTTTCGAAAAAGCATATGGTGTGCGTCCGGATGCATATGCGGCCTTGGCCTATGATGCCATGTACATGATTGAAGACGCTATCAAGCGTGCGAACTCCACGGATTCGGAAAAGATCAAGGATGCCATGGCACAGCTGAAAGACTTTGAGGGCGTATCGGGCAAGATGTACATTGATGAGCGTCACGATACGATCAAAGGGGCTTATATTATGACCTTCAAAGATGGACAACTCACTTTCTTGGAAAAAGTGAATCCTTAAGATTAAAGCACCGCGGAGAAATTCTTCGCGGTGCCTTGCAAAGGAGGTGCAGGGATGGAGACAGGAATCTGGGTGCAGATTTTGCAACAGATTATTAACGGAATTTCATTGGGCAGTATATATGCCTTGATTGCTTTGGGATATACGATGGTCTATGGCGTCATGCGCTTGATCAATTTTGCCCATGGAGATATTTATATGCTGGGGGCCTATGTCGGTTTCTTTGCCACTACGGCCGGAGGGATGTCCTTCTTTCCTGCATTGCTGGTATCTATGGTGGTGATGGCGATTGTCGGCGTCGTGGTGGAAAAAGTAGCCTATCGACCGATGCGACAGAGCCCTAAAATTGCACTGTTGATCACGGCTATCGGAGTCAGCTTGTTTATTGAGTACACGACCATGTTTTTCTTGACACCACAGCCGCGCACATTTCCGCCAGTATTTGAAAATATTACCTATAGCATAGGGCCGATTTTAATCAGCTTGCAGCAATTGGTGATTCTGGCTTCTGCCGTGGTGCTGATGGTGTTGCTGACATATATCGTGCAATATACGACCATGGGCAAGGCCATGCGTGCCGTGTCCTTTGATACGGAAGCGGCTCAACTCATGGGGATTCATGTCGACAGAGTTATTTCTTTTACCTTTGCCATCGGCTCGGGACTTGCCGGAGCGGCGGGTGTCTTGGTCGGAGTTTACTACAACTCGATTGATCCGTTGATGGGGATTATGCCGGGGCTAAAAGCGTTCGTGGCAGCGGTACTCGGCGGTATCGGCATCATCCCGGGAGCCATGATGGGCGGCATTATTTTAGGGGTGGTAGAAGCATTGGTCAGCGGTTTCCTCTCTTCTACTTTCCGTGATGCAGCCGCTTTTGCGATTTTGATTTTGATCTTGCTCATCAAACCCACCGGGTTATTGGGTAAGACGGAAAGGGAGAAGGTGTAGTATGTTGGCAACTTTGCGCAAAAAAGATCTCCTCTGGTGGGGATTGGCACTGACTCTCTTTGCCGTTTTTTATTTCCTGGTAGAAGAAAAAATACTGCCCAGCTTCTGGCGATTACAAGTATTTGTGATCGGAATTAATATTATCATGGCGGCCAGCCTCAATTTGATTAACGGTATCACCGGACAATTTTCGTTGGGGCATGCCGGTTTTATGGCGGTAGGTGCCTATGTGTCGGCCGTAATGACGGTTTTTTATGATCTTCCCTTTGCCGTGAGTCTGTTAGGAGGCGGTTTGGCGGCAGCTTTGATCGGGTGCCTGATCGGTATTCCCACGCTGCGCTTGGATGGCGATTACTTGGCGATTGCCACTTTGGGCATGGGCGAGATTATTCGAGTTTGCATTTTGAACATCGAGGCCATCGGTGGTGCTTCCGGTATGACCGGTATTCCGCGTGAAACCACTTTTACTTGGGTGTTCCTGGTCATGTTGGTAACTTTGTACGTGCTCAAGAACATTACCAACTCCACGTATGGGCGTGGCTGTATATCCGTGCGTGAAAACAGTATTGCCGCCGAAGCGATGGGGATTCATACGACGCGCTACAAAGTATTGGCGTTTACGGTAGGTGCGATGTTTGCCGGGATAGCCGGCGGATTGTTTTCGCACTATTTCTCCATTGCGCATCCCTCGAGCTTTACTTTCCTGAAGTCCTATGATTACTTGACCATGGTCGTCTTGGGCGGCTTGGGATCGATGACCGGCTCGGTTGTCGGGGCAATTTTGCTGACATTCTTGACGGCGGCGCTGTCCGATTATCCCGAATTTCGGATGATTATTTATGCCTTGCTGTTAATCTTATTGATGTTCTTCCGTCCACGAGGTCTTTTTGGCAATCGGGAGCTGATGGCATTCTTGCCCAAGTGGAAAAAAGGCGGTGATTCGATATGAGTTTGCTGGAAACGAAGGCAGTCGCCAAAGTATTTGGCGGAATTAAGGCGGTTCAAGATTTTACAGTTCATATCGAAGAGGGCGAATTGATCGGCTTGATCGGGCCGAATGGTGCCGGCAAAACGACAGCCTTCAATCTCTTGACGGGAGTGTATCAACCGACCAGTGGGGAAATTCTCTTGCAGGGAAAATCCATAGTAGGAAAGAAGCCTTATGAAATTACTGCTTGCGGCGTCGCACGTACTTTTCAAAATATCCGTTTGTTTGGGGACTTGACGGTCTTGGACAATGTAAAAATTGCCTGCAACCTGCATGCTTCATACTCGTTGGCGGAAGCCATTTTACGAATTGGCAGATTCGGCAAGCAGGAACAAGATATCGAAGAAGAATCATTGCGCTTGTTACGGCTCTTCGGTTTGGAGCAGAAAAGAGACGAACTGGCACGCAACTTGCCTTATGGCGAGCAACGCCGCTTGGAGATTGCCCGTGCTCTGGCGACACGGCCCAAGTTGTTGTTGCTTGATGAGCCGGCTGCGGGGATGAACCCTCAGGAAACGAAGGATTTGACCGATCTGATCCGCAGATTGCGGGATGAACTTCAGCTTTCCATCCTCCTCATCGAGCATGATATGGGATTGGTGATGGGGCTATGCGAAAGAATTTATGTCTTGGATTATGGCAAGATTTTGACCGAAGGAGCTCCGGAAGAGGTCCAAAACAATCCGGAAGTAATCAAGGCGTACTTGGGAGCGGAGGTGTGAGATGACGCAAAGAGCCATATTGGAAGTCCAGGACATTCATGTCTACTATGGCGCGATTCATGCGCTGAAAGGAATCTCGCTTGCGGTACGCGAAGGCCAAATAGTAGCACTTATCGGCGCCAATGGTGCGGGTAAATCGACCACTTTGCGAACGATTTCCGGTCTCTTGAAACCGAAAATCGGGGATATTCTTCTGGAAGGGCAATCCATTGCCAAGAAAAATGTTCAAGATATAGTACGCGCAGGTATCAGCCAGGTCCCGGAGGGGAGAAGAATATTTGCGCCGTTGACTGTATTGGAAAATCTGGAATTGGGAGCGTTTACTCGCAAGGACAAGGACGGCATCAAAGCGGATATGGAGCTTGTCTTTGAGCGATTCCCGCGTTTGTATGAGCGCAAAAAGCAATCTGCCGGTACACTCTCCGGCGGTGAGCAGCAGATGCTCGCCATGGGGCGAGCATTGATGAGCCGACCGCGGATTTTGCTTTTGGATGAGCCATCGATGGGCTTGTCTCCGCTGTTTGTAAAAGAGATTTTTGATATCATCCGGACGATCAATGGACAAGGTACGACGATACTCTTGGTCGAACAAAATGCACATATGGCGGTATCGGTTGCCGACTATGCCTATGTATTGGAGACCGGACGTATTACGTTGGAAGGTCCGGGCGAAGAATTGGCTGCCAGTGAAGAAGTACGGGCTGCCTATTTAGGAGGCTAAAAAAGGATTCCCAATTGGGAATCCTTTTACCATGTCGGGAGCGGAAATAATATCCGCGCCAAGTATATAACCGCTGTTAACGTAACACTGCTGACAATAAAACTGAGCATGACGGCCTGTGTCGCAAAGCCCGGATGATTATCAAACTCGACGGCGAACATGACGGTATTGACCGCCGAAGGAACTGCGGAAAAGATGAAGAAAACTTGCGCAGTGAGGGGATCGAATTTGCCGTAAGCATAGATAATCGCCAAGGCCAGACAAGGGCTGAGGATCAGCTTGCAAGCCAAGGCCATCCATACTTCCGGATTGAACCAATACAACTCCGTGCGATGCAACTGAATTCCTAACGTAGTCATAGCGACAAAGGGTAAGCATGCCGCGGCAATTTTAATAGCCGGCCAGATGAACCAAGTGTGCACGGGAATGGCGAAGTACTTCAGGAGAATCACACCCAGCACTACGTAGACGGTAGGCATGTGGAAGACCATGCGAATGGCATCCCGGGCAGTCAGACGTCCGCTGCCGGATTGGTACAGGCCGATGGTATTGACGGAGACATTCATGAGGATCAGCAACATCGTGATACAAGCCATGGCGTCGATGTAATAGGGAGCTTCATTGCCATGTATATATGGCGTATGTGTGAATATCAAGGTGATCATGGCTACGCCGATATTACCGCAGTTATTGAACACCGAGGCGTTGCGGAAAATGGAAGCCAATCCTTTGTCATGATCGCGTAAATAAGAAATCAAGGAGGCACATATACTCAAAGCGGTGAGGAGAACGACTCCGGCCAGCAAAAGAATAATACGCTCTGAGGAGAAATTCATTTCGTAAATACTTTTAAAGATAAAAGCCGGCAAAATAATATAGAAAGTAGTCTTGGTAAAAGTTTTTACATCTATTTTGAACTTGGCATCCAGCCAGTAGCCAATGGCGGACAAGCAAAGCAAGGGCAGCATATTGTGGGTTAAAATATGCAAAAAATTCATTTCATCATCTCCGTTTCTTCTACAAGCATATCATATTCTTGTGGAGCGGATAAAAATTACAAATAAAAACTGCTGACCGGAGTGGTAGTCAGCAGTTTTCGTATCCACATCATTAGAGAGTGGGTAAAGGAAATAGTATTCTTGCCAAGAAAATCAACGCCGTCAACGTAATACCGCTCATCAAGAAGCTGAGCATAACCGCTTGCGTAGCAAATCCGGGATGGTTGTCGAAGTCGACGGCAAACATAACGGAATTGACTGCCGACGGCACACCGGAAAAAATAAGAAAAACTTGGGCAGTAATTGCATCAAATTTACCATATGAGTAAATAATAATCAGGGCGAGAATCGGACTCAAAACCAATTTAAAGAGGATGGCGGCCCAAACATCCACATCAAACCAGTACAAATCGGTGCGGTGCAACTGAATTCCCAACGTAGTCATCGCAATAAAGGGCAGGCAGGCAGCACAAATTTTGACAGTCGGCCAAATAAACCAAGTATCTACCGGAACGTGGAAATATTTCAGTAAAAGTATACCGGCTACCACGTAGACGGTGGGCATATGGAAAACCATACGAATGGCATCCCGGGCGGTCATATGACTTTTGCCGACCTGGTACAAGCCGATCGTATTGACCGAAATGTTGATGAGAATCAGCAACATGGTAATGGTCGCCATGGCTTCCGTATAATACGGTGCATTGTAGCCGTGGGCATAGGGCGGATGCGTATAAATCAAGGTCACCATGGCAACCCCTACATTACCGCAGTTATTGAAAACGGCACAATTGCGGAAGATTTCCTTCATGCTCGAGTCATAGTGACGAGCGTAAGCAAACAATGTAACGCATAGGCTGATCGCGACCAATAGCACCGAACCGGCGATTAATAATACCCAGCGGTCCGAAGTATCACGCATCTCGTAGATGCTCTTAAATACGAAAGCGGGTAACACAATGTAAAACGTAATCTTGGTCAATGTCTTGACATCGACCTCGAATTTTGCGTCCAACCAATATCCGATAGCCGATAAACAAAGTAGCGGCAACATATTGTACACAAGGATATGGAAGAATGCCATACTATCATCTCCTTTTCCGTCATTCAGAATAGCACGAAAAAGGGGCTGTGAGAAATTAAATATTAGAATAGAAAATGCCTAAAAAAGGCGATACATTCGATTGTTGTAGGATTTTTATGCCAAAAGATGATGTTGTTTAATAATCATACAAGTTTAGCATATATGTTATAAAAAAACGGATGACCTGGTGCAAATACTAAACTTGTCGGCCTAAGGAGGGTTTTGCAGGGGTATCTATGTTATAATGATTACGAAATCGAGGTGAGTAAATGAAAATCAAAGCGACCTTGTATCGGTTGGATAGTGAAGTCAATCAGAAACATCGTCCAAGTTTGCGGACCGCAAATTTAATTCCGGTGATGAAGGAAGCGATTATAAATGCTTGTGAAGGGCAGACTACTACGCTGGCAGAAGTCAGAGAGAGTATATGTGCATACTATGCTCAACAGGGAGTCCGGATTTCCCCGGAAGCGATACTTTTAGGGACGCATGGCGAGGACTGCTTGCGGCTGGCTGCTCGCGAGAATGTAGCGGCAGTAGTGGTACCCGGTGACTTACAGATGCTTGCCCGGCATGCGGGAGATGGTCGCACCGGCAATACTCAAGATGGATTTTATCGAGGCCTTGAATATATAACCGCTTTTGATGAAATTGATTTCAAGGCGCCGTTGCCGACGCATGAGCCTACGATCTTGCATCTGCCGGCAGTCAATCCTGCGACGGGCGTGGCCTGGACGGAAAGAGAAGAATTGCGCTGGGTGCGGTATGCGGAAAATACCGGGATGACAATTTTGTACGATGCGTCATGGCGAGTATACTCCACGCAGATGACCTCCCTGTACAGACTGCCCGAAGCCAATGCACATATCTTGGAATGGTATGATTTGTCCGCGATCGGTCTGGCGGGGCTGAGCTATACGATTGTTCCTGATGGTTGGCAGGCGGATTGTGGAACGAGCACGGCCAAAACAGCAGACCGCGTAGCACGAGATTACTTGACAAATACTTCTTGGTCGCCGATTTTGGCGGCAGCTTTGCAAGCTTGGTTTACCCCCTTGGGGCAAGAGCAATGGCAGGCATATTGTGAAAAGGTGATGGCTCGGACGAGACGCTTGCGCGCCTATCTCATGATGGAGAACACTGCGGTGTGGGGTGGCGATGAAGCGCCTATCTTGTGGACACAAGCAACCCCGCAGCGAAAAGAAAAGCTGCTTCGTTGTGGTGCGGATGTGCAGGATGGAGAAGTATATAGCCCTGATGGTGTAGGGTATTTGTCGATTTATTTGAATGACAATACACAGCCAGAAATTTATCGGTAAAGGATGAAAATAATGAGTACTAATTTACAAGTGGGAATTGTGGGTTTACCCAATGTAGGAAAAAGCACGCTATTCAATGCGATCACGAAAGCAGGAGCCGAGGCGGCCAACTATCCTTTCTGCACCATTGAGCCCAATGTCGGCGTGGTGGATTTGCCGGATGCACGACTCGATGTGTTGACGGACATGTTTCAGCCCAAGAGCCGAGTGCCGGCGGTGATGCGCTTTGTGGATATCGCTGGCTTGGTGGCCGGGGCCTCCAAAGGGGAAGGTTTGGGCAATCAATT
>JAEZZT010000061.1 GCA_023418435.1 Bacillota bacterium
GTCCTCCGCCAAGTCGGTGGGGATTTCCCGCAGTTCCGGTCGGCGCAAAAATTGACGCAAGACGGCATTGACGAAACCGGCAGCCCCTGGATGGACTCGCTGTTTGGCCAAGCGCACGGATTCATTCACTGCCGCGGACTCCGGAATGCGACTCAGGTAAATCAATTGGTAAAACCCCAACATCAGAATACAAATAATGAGCGCATCCAACTTCTTGAGCGATTGCTTGCTGAATCTTCCGACCAGCCATTCCAAATAATTTTTATGTCGCAGAACGCCATAGACCAGTTCCGTATATAGTTTTTTATCTACTTCGGATAGTTCATCATGGGCACAAGTTCGTCGCACCGTGATATTGGCATATGCGCCTTGATAGAGAATACTATGCAAGCTTTGTAGAGCTGCCGTTCTCGCATTCATACAATTTCCTTTCTCCGGGAAGCAAGCGTTGCAACACTTCCTCTACTTTGGCTAAATCGACTTGAGTATTGAAACAGGGACCATATGGTCGGCGATTGAGTACGCCGAATACCAAGATGGGAAACACATCTCGCATTCCCAAGACCAAATCCCTTTCGCAGGCGATGGCGATAATCACTTTAGGACGATGCTTTTTGACTAACAGACGGGCAAAAGTGCCGCCGGTGGCAATATAGAGCTGCACTCCATAATGCTTTGCCAGGGCAACCAGGCCGCCCACCGAACAACGTCCGCACTCCCGGCAGCTGAATGCATCCCGCGTGACTTTAATCGGGCAGGAATCCAATTGCAGACAGTGCGGAGTCAGCAACATGATATCTTCTGCTTGTACCGCCAAGATGTACTTGGCCGATACAGAATTGATGACGTCCACCAGGGATTGCCCTACTTTTTCTTTGGGAATATGAAATACATGCCCCCACCAAAGTGCATAGGGCAACATTTTATATACCGTACTGCAAGCGGCACGTAGCAGCCCCATGGGCAAATGAGCAGAGCTATACACCGCATAGATGGTGAGGAGATACAAAATTCCCAAGATAGTGGTAGCGATACCGACTATGCCGACCGTTACCAGCCAGGCCCAGGGATGAATACTGAGCAAGCCCGGTTTAAGCAACCACAGTACCAACACGGCAACGATGGCCAATGAGCACCAGGTCAGGCCGCATAGTCGCAGATAAAGACCGCGAGAGCACAATTCGCGATCGATACGTGTATCAGTCAAATTTCTCACCCAACTTCAATTGGTAACCATTGATAAAATCTCGCGCATTCATGCGACCTTTATTTTCCGGCTGCAATTCGCAGATTTCGATTGCCTTGTCGCTGCAACGTAGCCAAAGACGTCCGTCCGCCAACGAAACCACTTCACCGGGATTGCCGGATGTAGTATCGGCGATCTCTCCCAGCCGATGCAGTTTCAATCGCTTATTGCGGAAATAAGTATAGGTGCCGGGATTGGCGTGCAGAGCCCGCACCAAGTTCTTCACGTCTTCTGCCCGTTGTTGCCAATTCACCTGTCCTTCTTTTTTGTCGATTTTATCCGCATACGTAGCCTGTGTATGGTCCTGAGGCTGCGCCTGAGTCAATCGTTCCGGCAAGTTCTCCAAACTCTCTTGCAACACTTCGGCTCCCAATTCGGATAACGCAATCGTCAAAGCGTCACTATCCATGGATTCCTCGATCTTCAATGTAGCTTGACAGAGTACGTCGCCGGTATCCATTCCTTCATCCAAACGCATGAGAGCTACACCCGTTTCCTTCTCGCCGGCGAGAATCGCTCGCTGAATGGGTGCCGCTCCCCGATACTTGGGCAAGAGCGAAGCGTGAATATTCAAAGCGCCATAGGTGGGAATCTCCAGTACCTCCGCGGGAAGAATTTGTCCGTATGCAACCACGATCAATACATCCGGACGCAACGACCGCAACTCATCCTGCGCGTCCGAATCACGCAATGTCGCCGGTTGATACACCGGAACTCCCTGCTCGACGGCCAATTGTTTCACCGGTGAAAAGGTGATTTTATTGCCCCGCCGATTGGCACGGTCAGGTTGCGTATACACCGCAACGACTTCGACGCTTTTATTTTTCAGCAGCATCTCCAACGGCGGCAAAGCAAAAGCGGGCGTTCCCATGAAAACAACTCTCATTCCCCTACCTCTTCTTCTGCTTGATACAATGCCTTGGCCCGTTCGATATAGAGTATACCGTCCAAATGATCGATTTCATGTTGCAAGGCTTGTGCCAAAAGACCGCTGGCTTTCTTACGTTTTTTCTTACCTTTGGCGTTTTCGTACTCCACGACCACTTCCTTGGCTCGCTCCACCAAGCCGACATAGCCGGGAATACTTAAACAACCCTCCGATAAATCTTCCGTTTCCTCCGACGCTTGCACAATGACCGGATTGATATACTCTTCATAACCATGTCCGTCATCAATCACGCAAATCCGCAAACCGACTCCGACTTGGGGGGCTGCCAACCCTACACCATGGGCATCGTAGAGCGTATCTTTCATATCTGCGAGCAGTTTTTTTATTTGTGCGTCCACTTTTTTTACTTTTTCAGTGGGCGTTTTTAAAATAGGATCACCGATTAAAACGATTTCTCTCAGCATAATTCTCTTCCTTTCAGACCGTATCGATATCTATAATTATACCATTTCTTTGCCATAATCGACTATTTCGGATATGTTGCTTGAGCGATGACAAATCCCTGCCTTTGACGATCATCGAGACATAAAATCGATCACGTAATTTATGATGAAATTCCGCAAATGGTTCGGAAATATCGTACATGTGTTCCGTATGTGCCGTGCTAAATTCCTGCAAATCCATGTACAGATCCCGACAGGCATTTTCTGCGGCAGCGGACCCTTCGGCAAAGGTAGTCACTTTCATCATTTCTGCAAATGGTGGATAGCCGAATATCTGTCGCAAGTTGATCTCCTCTTCGTAAAAAGATCGGTAATCATGGTTGGCCGCATGGCGAATGGCATAATGATCCGGATGATAGGTTTGCAATACCGCCCGGCCCTGTTCTTTTTTTCGCCCCGCTCGACCGGCGGCCTGCGTGATCAGCGAAAAGACTTTTTCCGCAGACGTATAGTTGGGAATATGCAATGCATTATCCGCCGAAAGAATACCGACGGCGATGACATTGGGCAAATCATGCCCCTTGGCAACCAATTGTGTGCCGATCAGAATATCCGCTTCACCGGCTTCAAAACCGGCCAAAAGATCCGCAATATTCTCCTTGGCCAAGACATCCCGATCCAATCTGCGAATACGAGCTTGCGGATAGTACTCCTGAATCATGGCCATGGCTTTTTGCACGCCCATACCGAAGTACTTAATATAGGTGCTTCCGCAAGCAGGGCAATGTTGCGGCAAGGGAATGCTGTGTTCACAATGGTGGCAAAGCAGTTTGCCCGTGTCGAAATGATAGGTCAATGCCGTGTCGCAATGCGGACATTTCATAACGTGACCGCATTGCCGGCAAAATACATAGGTGGCATAGCCCCGTCGATTCATCAGCAAAATAATCTGCTGGCGCTGACGCAAAGCATTTTCTACCAGCTCCCGCATTTCTCGAGAGAGAATGCTTCGATTGCCGATCTCCAGTTCATTTCGCATATCGACGATCTCTACTTTTGGGAGCGGCGTATGATCGATCCGATGCGGCAATTCCAACCGCCGGATTTTTCCGATTTCGCTTTGATAATAAGTAGTGACCGAAGGAGTCGCCGCTCCCAGCACCAGTGGACAATGATGCGCCTCCGCTCTCCACTTGGCGACCTGAAGTGCGTGGTAACGAGGCGTTTCTTCCTGCTTGTAGGAGCTGTCGTATTCTTCGTCGATGACGATGAGACCGATGTTTTCCAATGGCGAAAAC
>JAEZZT010000075.1 GCA_023418435.1 Bacillota bacterium
GACCAAGCGGGGTGGCACCGCGGAAGGTATCTTTCGTCCCCATATCAAAGGATATGGATGTGACGGAGGATTTTTTTATTGCCGTCCATCCCGAAAGGAGAAAAGCTATGCAAACACCAGTATTTCACAAACAACGTGGAGGAAGATTTCGGTGGATTACCGTTTCCACGATGATGTTGGCAATCGGTACGATCCTGCACTTGGTATCACCGTCGATTGCAGGGGTAACGCCGAATTGGACCATCGCCACTTATTGTGTGGCCATCCTCTTGACCCGGCCGACGTATCGGCAATGTTTGGGGATCGGCTTGGTCGCCGCCTTGGTCAATCTGCTGACCTCGAAATCCGGTTTTCCGTACGGCAACTTGGTCAGTGAACCGATCGGTGCGATGACGGCCGCTCTCGTAACGATGTATCTTCCGGAGTTGAAGATCGGAAAATTCTCTCTCAAGCCGATTGTTTGCGGATTTTTGGCAACAGTCATGAGCGGCTTGACATTCGTGACGATTCTGACCTACATGCTCTCCATTTCCTGGAACGTATATTTCAAAGGTATGGTTCCGGCAGTCATGCTGGTGGCTTTGGGCAATGCCATCGTCACGCCGCTGATTTACTTGCCGGCGCGTAAATTGTTTGCTTCGCGAGGCTTACTGCCCACGACGACGGCGGAAACGGACAGCGATCATACGAATTTGTCGCTGCAATCTCAACATCAGGCATCGCTCAGTGTGGAGAACTTGACCTATTATTATCCGCAAGCAACGCAACCGGCGATTCAACACATCGATTTGCAGATTGGCAAGGGCGAATTCGTCGTGGTGACCGGCCCTGCGGGCAGCGGTAAGACAACGCTTGCCATGTCGCTGATCGGTGCCATCCCGCACTATTACGGAGGCACGATGGAGGGGATGGTGTACGTGGACGGCCTGGCCACGACACAGCACTCGATTGCGGACTTGGCGGTGCGAGTTGGTACGATTCTCGCGGACTATGATGCGCAATTGGTGACCATGACCGTCGGCGAGGAAATGGCTTTCAGTTTGGAAAACAGAGGTTTCTCCGCCGCCGAAATTGAAAGACGCAGTGCGGAGGCGTTGGCCAAAGTGGGACTTTCGGGTATGGAAGCAAGAGCGACGTCGCAATTGTCCGGCGGACAAAGACAGCGTCTGGTCATTGCGTCCGTGTTGGCCACCGAGCCGAGCATCCTGGTTTTTGATGAACCGACATCGGCGTTGGATCCGGAAGGTATCCAATCGTTCTATGAATTGGTCGGCGAATTGAATCGACGCGACGGTATTACCGTAGTCGTCGTCGAACATCGGTTGGAAGCGGTCGCTCCGTTGGCAGATCGCATCGTACTCATGAAGGACGGTGCCATCTTGGCGGACGGATCGTTGGAAGATGTATTTACCTTGATGTACACCCAAAATGTACATCGAGCAGCAGTACCGGAAGTATATGCAGCTCGCTTGGCGGTCGCTCAAGCCGGAGGTGCACCGGTGACTACATATAAAAACGCCAAAGAAGAATTGATGAATATGGCAAAGGCAAGGAGGGTGTAAGATGCTGGGCTTAGAGAATGTAGAATTTTCCTATGGTGAGGTCGCAGTCCTCCATGGCGTCAGCCTGAACTTGCAACCCGGTGAATTTGTCGCCTTTGGAGGGCGCAACGGTAGCGGTAAAACCACCGTGACAAGGCTCTTGATGGGGCTGGAAAAACCGAGTGCCGGTCATGTGTACTTGGACGGAGAAGATATCACCCGCCAGGATGCCGGCCTGCGGAGCCGTCATATCGGCTACGTGTTCCAGCAACCGGAACGTCAAATGTTCCGCTCCACGGTCTACGAAGAGGTGGCGTTCGGACCGCAACAGCAGGGCATCAAAGGCGAGGCGCTGAGAGAACGGGTAGAACATGCGTTGGATGCATGTCGATTGCAGCATTTGCGGGACACGTATCCGCAAAGTCTGACCCGCGGAGAAAAACAAAGAGTGGCCATTGCTTCGGCACTTGCGATGCAGACTCGTTTTCTGATTTTGGACGAGCCGACGAGTGGCCAGGACGGCGGCGACCGAGATACTTTATTGCAATTGCTGGATCAATTGAAACAAGAAGGAATCGGCGTTCTCTTCGTTACTCATGATATGGAAATCATTGCCGCACATTGCGATAGAGCCATCGTCCTGGGGCAGGGTAAAATCGTTTTTGACGGCACACCGGAAACTTTGTTTATGCATACTCCCGAGTTGGAGGAGTGGGGCTTGGCAAGACCGACATCCGTGGCCTTGGGAAGAGAATTACCCGATGCGCCCTACTGCCCCAAGATGGAAGATTTTATGCAACATTTGCTCGGAGGTAAATGATGAAAAACTTGGTTCCTTTGACGAAAATACTCTTGACGCTGGCAATTTCCCTGGCGGCCGTCGTACTTCATACATCGGTCGCTTTGGCGGTCCTGGTCGTGTTGGAATTGGTGGGGCTGGCCTTGATCGGCCAACTCTTTCCGAATATCAAAGCGGTTTTCATGCTGATGGTGTTTGCCGTGATTTTGGGCGCCGTGCAATGGATCGGCGGAGGCAGTTTGGAGTCCGCCTATGTAACGGGGCTGCGCATGTTGGCCATGACGCTGGTGTTCATTATGCTGCTTACGACCACGCGCCTGCAGGATTTGACCGCTGCACTGGTGACGCAATTACACATCCCCTATGCTTATGCCTTTATGTTTACCGCGGCACTTCGTTTTGTACCGGATTTCTTGGCGGAGAATAAAGCGGTCCTGGAAGCACAGGCTTGCCGAGGACTGCAAATGCGCGGCAATGTACTGAAGCGCATGGCGTTGTACCTCAATGTGGTGCAGCCGATGGTGCTCAAATCGCTCTCGCGTTCCGAAACGATGGCACTTTCTCTGGAGCTGCGCGGATTCGGCAATCATGAACGCAGTTTCGTGTCCTATGTCCAACCGCACTCCCTGGACTACTTGGTGATGGGGGTCACGACGATCATTGTGCTCGTGGCGATCTATCTTCGCTTGCAATTGGGATATTAAAAAGAAACGTGGAATCTATCCGCAAGGAGAGGATTCCGCGTTTTTTTGAACTCTCAAGTGAGCCGATTTTCAGTATTTATCAGCAGTGGATTTGGGCTTATTTATAGCTGCTCATAATATAAAAATAAGGCGGTATAGTCCCATTCTGCTTGTCTAATATTAGATAAAACAGTATAATAACGATAGTAACTGGTTGTCAGAAATAAGGAGTGAATGTCATGAACAGAAAGAGTAAACGAATTATTTCTTCAGCAGTCGTAGCATCTTTATTATGCTTTGGTGTAGTGGGAACTACGGATGCATTTAACTTGGGACGTGTATTGGGCGGTATAGCTAAAGTCGGCGGCATCGGTTATGCAGTGGATCGTTTCCAAGAGCCGTTGAACAATTTTATCAATAAATTATTCCTCAAGAGCGGCGTGGAAACGGAATATGCTACGAAAGTTGTTCCGATCATCAGTTTGGGGGATAAAGGTTATATCGGGGCAGCCCAGGTCATCGGGCCGTCGGAAGCAGTCGAACGGGTAGAAGCCGTAGCCCAAGTGGAAGGCAGCTTCAATGATCGCTTGTTCCGTATTCGCGGCTTGGTTCCCGTGGACAGCAAGAACCCGACTAAACTCAATCGAATCAATGGTGTAGGCGTATCCGCTATTATCGATGTTCGTTTCTGAT
This sequence comes from Bacillota bacterium, assembly GCA_023418435.1. Lineage (GTDB taxonomy): Bacteria > Bacillota > Negativicutes > Veillonellales > Negativicoccaceae > JAEZZT01. The sequence continues at coordinate 3,717 of JAEZZT010000075.1, forward strand.
GTGTTTCGGAATCGCTTCTTTGCCGAAGCGATTCCTTTTTTCAAATGATAAGGAGTAATCATGAAATATTCTCGTTGGGCCGTGATGGCGGCAGCTGCTTTGTTGTTCCCGGTCACCACTTGGGCGGCCGTACCTACTCTTGCAGAAAAGGCCGACAAGATTGAAACCACTATTTATGGAGAGACCCATGACGGTGCATTGTTGGATCGCATGGCGCAAGCCGAACGTACGGTATATGGCGGCATGCTCCGCGATCGGGGGCTGTCCGAGCAAGGCGATGATTTGTATGAAGATGTCGTCAAGAGTGACGGTACGGAAC
>JAEZZT010000087.1 GCA_023418435.1 Bacillota bacterium
ATATTAATGTAGGGATTGCGGAGCAGAATTTGATCGGTGTCGCAGCCGGCCTGGCAAATGCCGGTAAGATTCCTTTTGCTTCTACTTTTGCCGTTTTCGGTGCAGGTAGAGCCTATGAACAAATTCGCAATTCCGTTTGCTATCCCAAGCTCAATGTCAAAGTAGCGGTGACCCATGCCGGTTTGACGGTAGGGGAAGATGGGGCTACGCATCAAATGCTCGAGGATATTTCGCTGATGAGAACTTTGCCGAATATGACTGTCATCGTGCCGGCCGATGCTGCGGAAACCAAAGCGGCCATTCGTTGGGCCGCCCAATATGAAGGTCCGGTCTATGTACGGATGGGCAGAGCCGGTGTGGCCGATACCATGCCGAGCGACGCCGTTTTTGAGGCCGGTAAAGCGACCGTCTTGCGCGACGGAGCGGATGTGACGATCATTGCCTGCGGTGTGATGGTCGGTGCGGCGTTGGAAGCCGCCGATTTGCTGGCTGCCGACGACGTGACGGCACGCGTGGTCAACATGAGCAGCATCAAACCGATTGACGTGGACTGCATTTGTCAGGCAGCTCGTGAAACCGGCGCCATCGTCACTTGTGAAGAGCACAATATCATTGGCGGTCTGGGAGCAGCCGTAGCGGAAGTATTGGTGGCTCACGAACCTGTTCCCGTGGAGTTTGTCGGAGTCAAGGATACATTCGGAGAGTCCGGAACACCGGCAGATTTGTTGGAAAAATACGGCTTGACTGCATCTGCCATCGCCGAGGCTGCTCGCCGCGTGATGGCCCGCAAATAATAGGAGTAATACCATGATTCGTTTTGAAAACGTGACGAAGCGATATGGAAATAATGTCGCTTTAGCCAATCTCAGTGTACAAATAGAAAAAGGGGAGTTTGTTTTTCTCGTCGGCGCCAGCGGAGCGGGAAAATCGACTTTTATTCGCATGCTTTCTCATGAAACCACGCCGGATGAAGGACGTGTCATCGTCGACGGTATCGAGGTCAATAAGCTGAAAAAAAGTAAGATTCCCTACTTGCGCAGAAAACTGGGCATTGTGTTTCAGGACTTTCGACTTCTTCCCAATAAAACGGTTTTCGAAAATGTGGCCTTTGCCATGGAAGTTATCGAGGCACCTCGCGACGAAATCAAGAAGAAAGTCAATCAGGTGCTCGATGTCGTCGGCTTGGCCGCCAAGAAAAATCAGCTGCCGGCCAATTTATCCGGCGGAGAGCAGCAACGTGTTGTGATTGCCAGAGCCTTGGTCAACCGCCCGGTGCTATTGATCGCCGATGAACCGACCGGCAATTTGGATCCGATTACGGCTCGCTCGATTATGGATCTTTTCAATCAAATCAATCATTTGGGAACCACCATTTTGATGGTGACCCATGCCAGAGAATTGGTAAATACGATGCACAAACGAGTCATTACCATTGCCAACGGACAAGTGGTGCGCGATGTGAAGAAAGGAGCCTACGAAGATGAAAATTAGAACTTTCGGCTACTTCTTCCGGGAAGCATTGAAGTCTTTTTATCGCAATTGGTTGATGACATTTGCCTCTATTTTGACGGTCACTTTGTCGTTGTTTATCCTGGGAATGTTTTTGTCCACGGTACTCAATTTGAACCACATGGCATCCTACTTGGAGAACCAGGTGGAATTGAGCGTCTACATGAAAGACGGCTTGACAACCAAGCAAGTCATGGATGTAGGCTCACGCATCAAAAAATTGCCGGAAATGAAGTCGGTTTCCTTCGTCAATAAAGATCAGGCTCTGAAAAATTTCAGAGAACGCTTGGGCGATCGCAGCTATTTGTTGGATTCGTTGAATACCAATCCCTTGCCTTCGTCTTTTGAAATCGTTTTCCATACGCCGGAAGCCGTTCGTCAGGCTGCGCATATCGTTGCGCAATATCCGGAAGTGGAAAGCGTTCAATACGGCCAGGAAACCATTGAGCAACTGTTCCAATTTACGCGTATCGTGCGTATCGGTGGAGCTATTTTGATCGTATTTTTGGCCTTCTCGACCCTTTTCATTATTTCCAACACGATTCGCTTGACGGTCTTCGCACGCCGCAAAGAGATTCAAATTATGAAGTATGTGGGGGCGACCAATGGCTTTATTCGTTGGCCATTCCTCTTGGAAGGTATGATGTTGGGCTTTATCGGTTCTTTGATTGCCGGCGCTTGTCTTTGGAAGATGTACACTTGGTCCTTACAGGAACTCTTGGACAATGGCTTGGCGTTTTTGCCGATGATTCCGGCCTATCCGTTTATCGCTGAGTTGGCCGGGGCGTTGGTGGTGATCGGGATTGCCATCGGCGGTATCGGCTCGGCGATTTCCGTGCGTAAGCATATGAAAGTGTAGGCAGAGCATGAATAGTTGGAAACGTTGGCTAAGCGCAATGTTGGCTTGCCTCATGATATTCGGTACCTACCTGCCTTTGTATGCGGATGATTTGGAAAATCAACTTTCCGATGTCCAAAGCAAGATGCAAGCGGCACAACGCAAGAAAGAATTGGCCGAAATGGAAATAGGTTCCGTGTCGGAGGTGCTGCGTCAGATTCAAGTACAATTGGATCAGGCCTTAGCCGAGTTGCGGGCAGTAGAAGAAAAGCTCTCCGCGGTCAATGCCAAAATCAAGCAGACCGAGGCGGAGTTGAAAGCGGCCGAGAAACGTTTGCATGATCGTGAAAATGTCTTGCATAAGCGCTTGCGAGATATTTACATGCACGGTAAACTCAACTACCTGGAAGTTATCATGGGGGCCAAGAGCTTTACTGATTTTGCCAATCGCCTGGAATTTCTCAAACGCATCATTTCTTCCGATCTGGACCTCATCGTGCAGATAAAAAAGGAAAGAGAAATCATTTTGGCGAAAAAGCAGGAACTCGAAAAACAAAGACAGGCATTGGCTGAACTGCAAAAAGAAGCGGCAGCGAAGAAAAATGCCATTGAAGAAAAGAAACAGGAACAATTAATTGTCTTGGGACGTTTGCAAAACGAAAGAGATTTGGCGCAACGTTCCTACCAGGAATTGGAGGCTGCGAGCCAAGACATCGAAAATCGGATTCGCGCTCGTGAAAATCAAGGTATCAGCGCCGGCCAAGCAGTTCATGGTACGGGACAATTCATGTGGCCGGTAACCGGACCGATTACTTCGCCTTTCGGCTATCGTATTCATCCGATTTTCGGCACCAGAATTTACCACTCCGGTATCGATATCGGTGTGGACACCGGTACGCCGGTTCATGCCGCGGATAGCGGTGTAATCATGGAGGCGGATTGGGTCAGCGGATACGGATACACGGTGATCATCGACCATGGTAACGGATTGATTACCTTGTATGGACACAATTCGCAACTCTTGGTCTCGGCCGGGCAGGCAGTACAAAAAGGCCAGGTCGTTGCGTATTCCGGATCGACGGGATATTCAACCGGTCCGCATGTACATTTCGAAGTTCGTAAGAATGGTACGCCGGTCCAACCTTTGGACTATCTATAGTGAGGAAATATGAAAGAAAAAGTTTGGCAAATATGGCTGCGGGATTTCGTCACGGCGTTGGTCTTGGCGTTACTCTTGCTAGGCGCCGGCGGTATCGTTATCTTCGGTAGTCTGGAAAATTCGTTTCAATTCATGCGAGCTTGGTACTTTGTTCGGCAACGCTATGTCCATACACCTAATACGGAGACATTGACCGAAGGCGCAATCGCCGGAATGATAGCGTCCTTGAAGGATCCGTATTCGTACTACTTGCCGCCTAAGGAGATGAAAAAGCTCAACGATGTCATTGAAGGGACTCATGTCGGTATCGGGATCATTCTGATGCCGGGAGAGAACGGTCCGAAGATCACGCAAGTACTGCCCGGTGGTAGTGCTGCCAAGGCGGGAGTTCAGTCCGGAGACACTTTACTGGCAGTTAACGGAGAGTCTGTCAAAGATTTGGCGTTACCGCAAGTGGTACAGAAGATCAGCGGTCCGGAAGGCACGAACGTAACCTTGCTTTTGCAAGGAGCTGCGGGTGAGAAAACATGGACGTTGGCGCGCCAAAAATTTGTCGTGCCGTCCACGGAACATCGGATGCTGACGGCAGATGTGGGATATTTGCAAATTCGGCAATTTACCGAAGAAACTCCGGAAGAGGTGCACAAGAGCATTCAAGACCTGCGATTCAACGGAATGCGCAAATTGGTATTGGATTTGCGAGGCAATCCCGGCGGCTCCTTGACAGCGGTGGAGAAGGTGGCCGGTTATCTCTTGCCGGAAGGAGACCTGGTGCGTATCGTGCCGCGCAGCGAGAATGCCAGCACGATCCGAAATCAGGGTGCGGAACATGTTGTTCCGATGGCGGTTTTGACGGATTTCGGCACGGCCAGTGCGGCGGAAATTCTCAGCGGTGCGATACAGGACCGCAAGTTGGGCAAGATTATCGGACTGACCACGCATGGCAAAGGTACGGTGCAAGGTATCTTTTCCTTGGGAGATCAGGCCGGTGTGCGCTTGACGATCGCGGAATACTTCAGTCCGAGCGGTCGCCGTATCAACGGCAAGGGAGTTATCCCCGATATTCCGTTGAGTGATGAGGAAACGCACAGCTATTATGCAGTCGAAAAAGGAATTGCAGAATTACAATAGAGAAAAGGGCGAGATTCTCGCCCTTTATTTGATTTTTTAAGGCTTTCCATGTAACATTAAAGGGAAACAGAAATGTAGAATGAAAGTCGGTGAAGACGATGTTTATTGATAGAGCAAGAATATTGGTACAGTCCGGCAACGGCGGCAACGGCATGAGCAGCTTTCGCCGGGAAAAGTATGTACCTAAAGGAGGCCCGAGCGGCGGTGATGGCGGTAAGGGCGGCGATGTGGTTCTGGTAGCTACTTCGCAGGCCAATACCTTAATAGATTTTCGCTATCGTCGCATATTTAAAGCGGACTCCGGAGAACATGGCAAGTCCTCCAAAAAATTCGGACGCAATGCGGAAAATTTATATATCTCCGTGCCTTTAGGAACGGTTGTCTACGAAGACGAGACCGGTACCATGTTGGCCGATCTGATCCATGACGGTCAGGAATTCGTGGTTTTAAAAGGCGGTCGCGGCGGTCGCGGCAATGCCAAGTTTATGACCAGTGCCAATCGGGCGCCTACTTTTGCAGAAAAAGGAGAACCCGGTGAGGAAAAGTGGCTGCGTCTGGAGCTGAAAGTGTTGGCCGATGTCGGTTTGATCGGTTATCCCAGTGT
>JAEZZT010000133.1 GCA_023418435.1 Bacillota bacterium
CTCCCCGGGCGTCCACATATCGTCTTGACCCATAACCGTGAATGGAGCGGGTCGCATCCGGAAGTGCAATCGTACCATGACTTGGCGGAATTGCTTTCCTCTTTACAACCGGATGAAGACTACTATGTGATTGGTGGCGGAGAGATTTACGCCGCCCTCTTGCCTTATTGTCAATACTTGCACTTGACTGAAGTCGCGGATGCACCTGCTGCAGATACCTTTTTCCCTAGCTACGATAAATCCGCCTGGGAATTGGTCGAGGAACGCCGCGGCACATCTACCGAACAGGATCCGGAGTATTATTTCCGTACCTATCGTCGCAAATCCGATCGGCCGTAGACTTGTCATTCGACAAGTCTTTTTTGTTTCCATTTTGTCCCACCGAGTATCCGTATTTTTGCTATACTGTAAGCGGAGGTGCATGATGAAAAAATCGATCTTATTCACTCTACTCGCCGGCTCTTTATTATTTTCTACGGCATTCGCTACGACATATACCCGTTACGGTGACACCGTATACGACGACGAAGGCAATTCGTACACGCAGTACGGAGATACGATCTACGGCAGCAACGGTACGTCCTATACGAAGTACGGCGATACGTACTATGCCAACGATGGGCAGACCTACACGCGCTACTATGATACGGTCTATCGCAACGACGGAACCTCATACAGCGAGTATGGTAGTACCGCATACGGTTCGGACGGTTCTTCGGGAAGTTATTATAATGACACGCTCTATGTCCAGGAGAGCGACGAGGAATCGGATGATCCGAATGCTTACTATATCCAGTCAATGTTCCGCTAATTATTCCAAGTAAAAACACAGGACTATAGTCCTGTGTTTTTGATTTCACGGATTACTTTCGGTCGATTTATACGGTTCAATTGGCCGGCAATGTTTTCATCGAACGCCAAACTTGATTCTTGAAGTAATCCCGTTCCACATCGGCAGTAAACAAGCATGCCCAACGAATTTGATACCGGTACTTGCGCAAGTACACTTGTACATATAGTGGAGTTACATAGCTCCCGTCCGCCTCCAAAACCACTCTTTCTCCGACCGTATACGTCGAATAGGCCCCCGGCACGCGACGCAAAGGTTCAAAGTCACGCAATTGAACGGTGAATAGGCTCGGCACATCTTCCCAACGATCGCCTTCCCGCCACAAGCCTTGTTGCTGTAAGAACGGCGTGTATTTGGAAAGCTGTTCCCGCAACCATTCATTTACCGAGGGTTCCGCATCATACATCTTCAAATTCCATGCCGCCAATTCGCGAAGTACTCCGGAATCGGTGGGATCGGCAAAAAACTTGTCCACATCGCCCCCCAGCCATTCGGCAGCATGTTCTTTCGAGAGAGTGCCCGTCAATAGCCAGGCCGTTCCCTCGCCTTCCGGGAATGTTCCCTGCAATTGGTATATTTGAAACTTACCTACACGTTGTTCCAAATCGCTGAAAAGAATCATACCCTTCAGCCAGAGAGGCGCCTGGGGAGTAGGTCCTACGACACGGAGTCCATGTACTTCCGGCAATGTTCCGAAATCTCCCACATTATAGTCCGCATCCACTCGACACACACCCACCAGCGCAAGCAGGCCGACCAACATCACCAGGATTTTCTTCATGACAGTCTCCCTCCCTTCGCATTGATTTTGGTAATTTCCTCATGGAAAAATTCATAATCGGGCAAGGGCATTGACCATCCCAATATCACTAAATTTTCCCCCTGCTTGCCAATTCTCATAACCGAGGAACTCGGATAAGCAATATCATTTACGTACAGAACCTCATTGACAGTCTGTTCGTAATAGATATCTGTTCCTTGACCAAATCGATACAGCGGTGAAACGCTTACTACTTTCGCTCGAGTTGTCAGGCCTAGGGCGGACTGTTTACGATTAATCATGCCAAGGCTTTTATTCAGCTCACCCTGTACATATTCTTTTCCCTTGGATTTTTCGGCAATATATTGACGAACGGATTCTGTTTCCTGAGGTAAAAACGCCTCTTTCCAAAAGGCAGCATCTTCCGATTTGGTTTGTGCACTCAATTGTATGGTCTCAGCCAATGGCAACTTCATCACGACCAAATCCAAAGTATGCACACCTCTTCTATCCTCTACATGAAAACGATAGCTTCTCATACTTTGAGAAATCTCGGAAATATACGTCCCCAACTTGAGTTTTTCCGAATTTTGAGGGAGAAGATCTCCGATCAAATTTTGTACCGACTTCATCATCACCTGTTGCATTTGAGGTGAACGTTGCATTTCCAATAAACGCTTACCCCAGAATCCGTCCTCTTGACTGTATACTTCCCAAGTGTCGGGAATCTGCCAAATCCCCTCATGCCCCAAGTCCAAATCTTTGGCACCCACGGGCATGCCGCAAAGAAGCACACCGAGAGCCAATGCCAAACCACGCTTGATCATTTTCACGCCAACCTCCTTACCATTACTTACGCTTTATTTATCCTTCCCAAAGGATGATGTTGCAGTGGATTATCTTCCGGTCGATAAAAGACTACTACATTGACAATAATGCCGCCCTTTCCGTCGGAGGTAATCCGGGTAGCCAGCTCAAAAAGAGTTTCTCTTCTCACTGATCTTTCCGCCCAACTGAATACTTGCTCATAGCTAACTTGTCCATCCACCACCTGCCTATGCAACGGCCGGTAGTACCGCAAAAAGACTCCTGGTTCTCTTTTTGAATCGATTCGATTAATCCAATATATTTTCAGCTTACCTTTTTCCAACTTATTAACCAACTCGTCAAATTGCTCTTGATTTTTTCTTTTTTGTAATCGTAGATACTCGATATCCATTTGTTTCTGCCAATATTCGGAGGTCTGCGTATTCGCTTGCAGGACTCGCTTCATCGCCGGTGATATTTCTGCAGCAAAGGCATCTTGCCACAGATCTTTTTTCCATGAAGGTGCATACTTTTGCCAATACTCTTTGGAAATATGTATCGCTAGTACATCGGCATGATGACTTCCCTGCTTATCTTGCCAAACCCAATAGTAGCCCTTCCCCGATCGCACCAATTCTGCCCAATGATCTTCAGGAATATCTTCCAAAGGAAAGACACAACCCACACGAATATATTCTCTTAAAATCCGCGTCCATTCGGCAACACCCTCGCTACGTCCCATTTTAGTTGCAATATCCTGACTCGCTCGAGGCTCGGATGTCGCTTTTTCAATGCGGATCGTTTTATCTTTCACCATTTTCGCCCAAGCACGCACACTCTCATCCGCCCAAGCATCTGCCCGTTGAGTACCCACGGCTTCTTTATGTCCAGGGTGCGAACTTGATTTATCCTTTGTCGCATTTGTCAATGCGCCGGAGTTTTTCCTCATTTTTTGTTGCTCCGGATTCAAGGAAATCTCATCGGTTTTACTTGCCGACTCCGCAGTTGCTTGATCCTTCGCTAGATTGGCTATATCGCCACCACTACGAGCTACCAACTTACCGATTCGCAACCATTTGCCCGGCAACATATCCGACAATCTCGCCGGTCCTATTTCCAACTCATGCCACAACGTATCTCCCGTGGCTGCGTCATATACCTGATCCCAGCTGACACGAGTCGTTTTTAAAGATTGCTCTCCTGCATTGGCAAGCGGTGCATCTTCTGCGAAACTGTTCGCTCCGTGAAGTACCCCGATACACAGAGCAAGAATTCCCACTTTACTTGCTTTCATATTTCTCCTCCATATGACGCATATTTTCTTCGACCAACTTGGCTTTCAAGGCCTTCAGCTTTGCCGACAAATTGACCTCCATAATTTCCGGATTTTCAAAACGCTTATATTCACGGCGCAAGCTATCGATTTCTTTTTGTGCATAAGCCGCTACCTCAGCCAAAGTGGGGCTCTCTCCCAGG